>CAMCME010000011.1 GCA_945875925.1 Rickettsia typhi
GAAAAACAAGAAAACTCGCAACAAATTGAGCAAAATTTGACCAAAATCAATTCAAAAATTTGCCGAATTTCTAATGAAATCCTTCAGAAATCTTGGGTTAAAAAAATTTGACTCTGGTTTTTTTGGGAAGTTAGATTTGCGACGTCCCCTTTAGATGTTACCTCATTAGAAGAGTGCAATTGCGTGTGGTGGGGAAATAATACTCCTTTATCCAGTTCACAAAATAAATTTGGATACACTTTGGGTATTGGCGCCGAGACCATGATTACCGATAATTTTTCATTAAAATTTGAAATCAATTATGTTAACTTGGGAACTATTTCATCTAAATATTCATCGTCTGTAAGTATTGTAGATGGCGCATTCTTTTCATCAGAGCAATCTACCAAAATCACCAACAAATCCACAACCCTTGGTTTAAGTTATAAGTTCTAAGGTTGAATTTAAAACAGATTAAAAGGCCACTCTTCGGAGTGGTTTTTTATTGGTTTGATTCTCTTAGATATTGATATAAATCATATACCAAAACATAAATCTCTTGATAGCGCTAACCTCGTCTTTTTGGTAAAAATTTGCTCAGAAAATGACGCTGTATCACTTGATACGGCTTACATTTTCAGTCGCAATTTTTCCTCAAAAATACTTCGTTATCACTATCAAGAGATTTGTGTTTTGGTATAGTAAAGCGCATCGTTACAATTAATATCTGCAATCTCTAAATATTAGTAGATGAAAGATCGTATTTTGCTGCACCTTGAATTTCCCTCCTTCAATCACTAGCTCCATGTTAGCCATGTCCCCTCTTTAAGCAAATTACACTTCAACCATGAACATAGAACGCTATACCGAAAAACTCAGACAGATTTTACAAAATGCCCAAACTCTGGCTTTAGGAAGTTATCACCAAAAGCTTTTGCCCGAGCATTTGCTAGAATGTATGCTGGAAGATTCAGATCATCTAACTGCAAAATTAATCACCAATTGCAGCGGAAATGTCGAACTCGCTGTGGCAGAAAATAAACGCTCTTTAGATAAAATTTCAAAAGTGGAAGGAAGTGGCGCAGTCTCTGTCACCGCTTCGCAAGAATTAGCACGAGTTTTGCTTTTGGCAGAAAAAATATCTGATCAAAATAAAGATCAGTTCGTAACTTTAGAACGCTTGCTGCAAGCGATTTTGGAAGATGATAAAAATGAAGCAGCTAAAACTTTAAAAATGGCGGGGCTTTCAGTTACGGCTCTTAGAAGCGCCATTGAAAAAATTCGCGCTGGCAAAAAAGCTGATTCAGCTTCGTCAGAAAATACCTACCAAGCTTTAGAAAAATATGCGCAAGATTTAACCAAAAAAGCTAAGGACGGCAAAGTCGATCCTGTAATTGGTCGCGATGAGGAAATTCGCCGCGCCATGCAAGTTTTGTCGCGTCGCACTAAAAATAATCCAGTGTTAATTGGCGAGCCTGGAGTTGGTAAAACTGCAATTGTAGAAGGTCTTGCCCAAAGAATAATTAATGGCGATGTGCCAGATAGCTTAAAAGGCCGAAGATTAATGGCGCTTGATATGGGTGCTTTAATTGCTGGTGCAAAATTCCGTGGCGAATTTGAAGAAAGGCTTAAAGCTGTTCTTAACGAAGTTGAAAATAACGACAACATTATTCTCTTTATTGACGAACTTCATTTATTGGTAGGTGCTGGAAAAACCGAGGGCGCAATGGATGCTTCGAATTTATTGAAGCCAGCTTTGGCGCGCGGATCTTTGCATTGTATTGGTGCAACCACTCTTGATGAATATCGCCAATATATTGAAAAAGATGCGGCTTTGGCGCGTCGCTTTCAAACTGTTTATGCTGAAGAGCCAACTGTTGAAGATACAATTTCGATTCTGCGCGGCATTAAAGAAAAATATGAAGTTCATCATGGTGTAAAAATTAAAGACTCGGCTTTGATTGCTGCTGCCACATTGTCGAATCGATATATTTCTGATCGCTTCTTGCCAGACAAGGCCATCGATTTAATTGATGAAGCGGCCAGCAGTTTGAAGATTGAAGTTGAAAGCAAACCGAATGAACTTGATGAATTGGATCGCAAAATTATTCAGCTAAAAATTGAGGCTGAGGCTTTGAAAAAAGAAGATGACAAGGCTTCTAAAGATCGCCTAGAAACTCTTAATAAAGAATTAAAAAGCATCGAAAAAAAATCGGCGGAATTAACTTCTTTATGGAAAGCTGAAAAAAATAAGCTGACCAAAATTAACGAATTGAAAGGAAAAATTGAGCAATCGCGCTATGAATTAGAAGTGGCGCAAAGAGAAGGAAACCTTGCCAAAGCTGGCGAAATAAGCTATGGAACGATTCCAACTTTGCAAAAAGAATTGGCGGTGTTTGAAGCGCAAACCACAGAAAAAATGATGCGCGAATCGGTCACTGAAGAAGATATTGCTGCAATCATTGCTAAATCAATCGGTGTGCCAGTTGATAAAATTTTATCTGGCGAAAAAGAAAAACTTTTAAAGATGGAAGATTTCTTGCGCTCTAGAGTTATTGGACAAGACGAAGCTTTAAAAGCTGTGAGCAACGCGGTTAGAAGATCGCGCGCCGGCATGCAAGATGCGAATCGACCAATTGGATCTTTCTTATTTTTAGGTCCAACTGGAGTTGGCAAAACCGAACTCTGCAAAGCTTTGGCCGAATTTATTTTCGATAATGAAAGTTCAATTTTGCGCATCGACATGAGTGAATTTATGGAGAAGCACGCAGTTGCACGCTTAATTGGAGCTCCTCCAGGATATGTTGGTTTTGAACAAGGTGGAGTTTTAACTGAAGCTGTAAGAAGAAGGCCTTATCAAGTTATTTTATTTGATGAAGTTGAAAAAGCTCACGGCGATGTTTTTAACATTTTGCTACAAGTTTTAGATGACGGCCGACTTACAGACGGGCAGGGCCATGTTGTTAATTTTAGCAACACCATCATAATTCTAACTTCAAATTTAGGTTCACAAGCTTTGTCACGCCTAACCGAAAATGATGCGCCAGACTTAACTTCTGGCCCAATTTTTGATGGTGTGATGGAAGTTGTAAAAGATCATTTCCGTCCTGAATTTTTGAACCGTTTAGATGAGATTATTCTTTTCAACAAACTAAGTCGTAAAAACATGGAAAGCATTGTGACTGTTCAGTTTGAAAGATTGATAAAGAGATTGTCGGTGAGAAATATCAAATTGAAATTAGAAGCTTCAGCCAAGAAATATTTAGCCGAGAAGGGCTATGATTTTGCTTACGGCGCAAGACCTTTGAAAAGATTAATTCAGAGAGAAATTGAGAATGTTTTGGCAGAGAAGATTTTGCGCGGAGATATTTTGGATGGTCAGAGTGTGAGTATTTCTGAGAAAAGTGATAAGATGGAGTTTTTGGTTAGTTAACCACCCCAACCCCTCCTTTTCAAGGAGGGTTTGGGGGTGGTTATTCGCGAAATCAATGCTACTAATCACATGTCCATTTTCAAATCAAGGAAATGAATTTTAGGACTGGGTTGCAAAACCAGTCCTGCTATGAGATCGTTCTAATAACTTCCCAAATAATCTTTTTTACCAAGATCCACGCCATTATGTCTCAAAATTCCATAAGTTGTGGTTATGTGAAAATACAAATTCGGTAAAACATAATTTAACAAATAAGGCTGGCCAATGAAGTTGCTTTCTTTGTTTCTTTGAGTGTAAGAAATTTTTAAATCTTCTTTACCGTCAATTTGTTCAGCTTTTAAACTTTCCAGAAATTTCACTGTTTTAACAATGCGTTCTTGAAGTTCTGCGAAAGTAACTTCAACATCTGGAAAGCTTGGAAGCTCAACTTCTGCAAGTCTTGCTGCACCAGTTTTAGCGGCATCACAAGCAATTTGCACTTGGCGAACTAACGGAAGCATGTCAGGAAATAAACGAGAATTTAGAAGAACAGTTTCTTCAATTTTTTTCTCTGTTGCGTGAGCTGCGGCTTTTGCAAGGATGTTTGATAAAATTTCAAGTTCTCTGATAAAAACTGGAACTGATGATTGGTACATTGAGATGGTCATAAATAATGTGTGATTAAAGTTTATATAGTACGCGTGGTCCATCTTGAAACACACTAATTTAGATATAAGAACGAAGAAAAATTATTAAACCCCAAATATTTTCTCAAATGAACCAAATCCAAAAACTAGAAAAAAAACTCACTGAAATTGGCTTCATAGTTGAGGTTAACGAATATGTTTTGCAAATAGTCGGCCTGTCAAAATCTGAAGATAAAAATTTTAAAGGCCTAGATATCGAAGGAGTTTCTCATGTGCTACAAGTTGTCATCGAGCTTGATGACCCTTTGTCCGAAGGAAAAAAATTTTTATTTCAAGATTGCTCTTTGAAGGTCTATTTTGAAGGATGGGATTTGCAAGAAGCCGCTAAGATAATAAAATTAAATATAGCGGCAATCCTAGATGAACATGGCGTCTTTGAGGGAATGGGTTTCACTTTCCCCAAAGATTACAATGAAGTTTTGGTGCCTTAATAAAGCTCCTTCTCTTGTTTTTTACTCTCTTGTAAGACAAGCCTTGTAGTTTGATTACTCATAAGAGATGGTGATGGTGGTCTTGGTGGAAAAAAATCTTGTGTTTCTGGCGCAAAAGATTGTGAAGATGGTCTTGGTAGAGAACGTTTTTGCACTTCTAGCGCAACTTTTCTATCCAGCAAATCACCAATTTTATTTGCTTCGGCCATAATTTTAGGATCAGCAACAGGAGTTTCTCCGCTTCCTTCTCTTTTTATTTTTTCTTCAAGATCTTTACGACATTCTTTCACAAAACCATTAATAGCATTGCGCGCCACGGCATTGGTTGAAGGATCTGCCTCTAAATGAGTTTGAATCATTAAAGCTAAATTCTTCCCAGCAACTTCCAATTGATATGCTTTTGGAATGTGCGGATTAGCTTCTGAAACAGCTACCACTTTAATATTTTCAGGTAACCCAGTAAAAGCAAATTCATCAGAAGAATCTTGTAAATCAAAAACTGAAAATTTTTCAGTTTTAGTTAAAGCCACTTCCTTAGCCCTTTCTAAGGCAGCTCCTTGATAATGAGCGCTCCAAGTTTGTGTTGCGTCAAGCAGCTCGTCACCACGATTTGTATCTTTAGAATGAGTCGCCAAATGCAGCAAACTGCCTTCTTTCACTTTCATTAAATCGGCGGTCTCATTGCCGCGTAAATCTTGAGGAACATCAAGTCGAGCAATCTTGCCACCAAGCGCAGTGATTGCCATTTGTGTGCCGCCGCAAATTGTCCAAATTGGAACTTCTTGTTTAATTGCTTCTTGCAAAGCCACCATTTCCACAAAAGTTCGTCTTTGATAAAAATCTTTTAGATCAACAGTTTCGCCTTCGGTGAAAAATTTTGGATCAATATTTCCAAAATTTCCCAGCACAGTTAAGCCGTTAGAAGAGGCAACTTGCGTGGCTATTCTTTCTTTCAAAATTGCTAATTCTTCAGGTGACGAAAATAATCTGTCATCAGCAATGTCATAATCTGGAGTGGCAATTTCACAGCCAAAATCTTGCAAAACTTGCTTTGGCGATCTTCCCCAAGCATAGTCATAATAAGGTGTGAAAATTTTTGGTTTTTTGCCGCTATTTTCACCTCGAAATTCAAGACTATTTTTTTGCTCTTTCAGCAAACGATGCGGCAGCATTTTAGCTATTTCTAAATCTGAAGACATCCCTTCTTTTGTAAGCTTAAAACTCTCTTCATTAGCTTTGGCATATTCAAAGCAGTCATCAATATTTGATACATCACTGCAATGTGGATAAATTTGCCAAAAAATTGGCAAACCTTGCTTTCGATTTTCAGATTCTAGCGATTTTTTTAAAGGGGTTTTTCCAGAAATTTCTTTATCAACCAAAACTCCAAAGCCATTATCTAAAATAATTTCTAGCTGTTCTGGAGAAATATTTTTATTAACCGCTTGATGCAAAATTGCCATCTCTTCACTTTCCAAATTTTTTTGTGAAGTGAGGATTGTTTCAGATAATTCAAGGGACTTAATCTTTTCTATAATAATTTTAGTCATGCTGAAAGCCCCCCTATTATCAGGAGAGCTTGTTTTAAATGTAGAAATTAAAGCTTTTGTTAAAATTTCTGCCATCTCTGCCGGTTTCTTTCCTTGCAAATTTTCTTGCAGAGCAGTTATTAGCAAAATCTCATTACCACTTAAAATTGCTGCATCAATGGTTTGTTTGACAGGTTTTTTCTTTCCTTTAGAGGCGGCTTTTACCCTTGCATTTTCAGCATCTTGAAGTGTTTTGCTCAATAAAGAAGAATTAGAAACAAAAGCATCTTTGCCGTGACTTAAAAACCTTGAATAATCTTTAACTCTGTCAAGGGAGGTTTGTAAATATCCTCTTTGTTTTTCAACTTCGCTTTCATCTAAGCTTTGATCAATGGCGCTTTGTAACTTTGCGATATTAGATTCTTCTTTAGCAATAAGGGCGGTTTGTTTATCAAGAGTATCTTTCAAAGCTCCTTCGACAGTCTTAATATCTCTTTCTAAAATATTGTTAAAATTACTAAAATGGCCAGCAAGCAACGCTACAGAGCAGCGCGCCATAACTTGAGAATGAAGTTTCTTTTTATCAAGCTCTGTTAATTCAGCTCTTTTTCCCAATTCTCTTTCTTGTGCCAAATCATTTTGAAAATCTCCCGATACAAAAGCCGCAACATTTTCTCCCGCCTTTTGTTTTCCAACTGGAATTTCAACTAAAACAAATCCGCCACCAATTTCATTGCCAATGCTTTTCACTCCATTATGGGTTTCATCTTCGCAAGATGATTTTGTTACATATCTAGATTTCGGGAAAGCTTCTTTAGACAAGGCATCAACAAAGATGGTGATATTTTCATTGCCAATTTTTTCACCATTTTTGGTGGCGCGATCTTTTAAAAATCCTCTTAAACCAAAACCTGAATGGTTAATATCGCCAAAGCCATAAGATGGATTTTCTTCGCCATTATCTTTTAAAGGTTTGTCGGTAGGATCAATCGCAATTGGCTTCACTAAAACAACTTTTTCACCATTAATTTCGCCTTCTGAGTATTCATAATTTTCATATCCGATGCCATCTTCTCTTCTTTCAAATTCTGGAAATCTATGAGCCTTTCTCATTTCTTCTGCAGCAATAAAACCAGCATTATGTCTGCTTATAGACAGATCTTTTCTTTCATTGCCTAAAAAAGCGAAAACTTTATTCATAAATTTTTGAATTAAATTTGAATTAGAAATTGGTGTAAATCCAAATTTGAAATAAAAAATTAAATTGCAACTGTTAAAATTTTTTAGGCTGAGAATTTATCTATATAATCTCTCTGCAATGCTTTATTTATTGGAGTAAGTGGGTTCTTTAGAGAAAAGATTATATCTATTTAGGGTGGAATATTTTTAAAAATATTTCTACTCAAAGTACATTTTTCAATCAAAGCACATTTTTTTAAGAATTCCTCGATCAAAGCCCCTCCTTTTCAAGAATCCCTAAGTCTAATTCCCTCCTTGATAATTGCTTTAGCAATTACAACTCACTCAAACAAAAAAAATATTTTGTGAGTAAAAGGAGGGGAGCGACTCAAAATTCCTCCACAAACAAAAATTCACAAAAACTAAATTTGTCCCTTGATAATTTAATCCTTACCAAAGAATATCTCTTTTGGAAATAGTGTGGGCGGTTTGCTCATTAAGCGGGTCAGATCTGAAAGGAAGCAGCCCATAGTTAGTATGGTCGGGTCATGCTATTTCCGCCTCCCTCACAAAAAATTTCAGTTTTGGTTTAACTTCCTTTGCGTTTCTAGAGATGACTCAAAATTCTTACTTAGTTCTCGCTCGCAAATATCGTCCACAAAATTTTGATGAATTGGTTGGCCAAGAAGTTCTGGTTACAACTCTTTCAAACGCAATAAAAAATAATCGCCTACATCATGCTTACATCCTTACTGGAATTCGCGGTGTTGGAAAAACTACAACTGCCAGAATCATTGCTAAAACTCTCAATTGTTTAGATGAAAATGCTTTTATAACAGCCAAAGCTTGCGGTGTTTGCGATAATTGCAAAGCAATAAGTGCTTCTAAACATCAAGATGTAATTGAGATCGACGCGGCCAGCAGAACAGGTGTTGACGACATTCGTGAAATTATCGATTCAATTGCTTATGCGCCAGTTATGGCTAAGTATAAAATCTACATCATTGATGAGATTCACATGCTTAGTAACAACGCTTTCAACGCTCTTTTGAAAACTTTGGAAGAGCCTCCTTCTCATGTAAAATTTATTTTCGCCACCACAGAAATAAGAAAAGTTCCAGTCACAATTTTATCGCGTTGCCAAAGATTTGACCTACGCCGTTTGGGTGAAGAAGAAATTGCTGTGCATTTAAAAAATATTTTGAGCCAAGAAAATCTTGAAGCTGAAAGTCATGCTTTAGAATTAATCGCCAAAATGTCCGAAGGTTCGGTGCGCGATTCTTTGTCTTTGCTTGATCAGGCACTTTCTAACAATAATCACCAGAAATTTTTACCTGCGGATTTAATCGAAAAAATGTTGGGCCTGAATGACAGGGTAAAAGTTATAGAGCTTTTTGAATCAATGCTTACAGGCGATTTCGCTGCTTGCATCACCAAATTTAACCAATTTTATTCTTATTCTTCAGATGTGTCGCAGCTAATTTCCGACTTAATGGAAATTACTCACAAAACCACTTCCGTCAAGCTAATTAAAGGCTATAAATTGGATGGTTATTCTCAAATGCAGCAAGAAAAAATTTCTGAAATTGCCGCCAAAATTTCTCTTTCATCTTTATCGAGAATTTGGCAAATGTTGATGAAAGGAGTTTCGGAAATTAATATTTCTAACTCGCAAAAAATTACCTTTGAAATGCTCTTGGCTAGAATTTGTCACTTAGTGGCTTTGCCAATTTTGCAAGAGGCTTTGCTTCAATTGCATGATTCAAATCTTGAGTCAAAAAATTCTCCAGAAATAAAAGTGGTACCAACTACAAAAAATTTCATTGCCGAAAAAAGAGATGAAATTAATGATGAAGTTGTAAGCGAAATTCTTAGAAATTTTGAGGGAGCAAGAGTTGTTTAATCAACTATTTGCAATCCTCATCCGAGTTAAAAAATAAATAAATTTAGACATGACCGAAGTAAGTAAAATCAAAATTTTATGCGTTGAAGATGAACAAGAAATTCGCGAAAATATCGCCGAAATTTTGCGTGATGAAGGCTTTGAGGTTTTTGAAGCGGGCAATGGTAAGCTTGGTTTTGATGTCTTCGTGCAAAATAAACCAGACATCGTAATTTCCGACATAATGATGCCAGAAGTTGATGGATATGGTTTGTTGAAATTGATCAGAGAAAGCAAAAGCACTAAAAATAATGCAGTTCCATTCATCTTTTTAACCGCATTGGGCCAAAAAGATAATGTGGTTAAAGGTGTAAATTTATCAGCTAATGATTATTTGGTGAAGCCAATCGATTTCGATTTGATGATTGCCAAAATCAAAGAAAAAACCAGCAATGCTTTGAAGTTACAAGAATTTCACAATGCCAATATCACAAACATCAAAAAACAAGTTTCTTCAGCTTTGCCTGCAGAACTTTTTTCTTATTTAGAAATCATCACTCAAGTTTCTAAAATCTTAAAAGAAGAGCCTTACGGCCCACTCCCACATTATCGTTATTTAGAAGATTTTGATAAAATTTACACCAATGCTTTGAAGATGAAGGTTTCAATTACCAACTCTTTGGATGAAGCTGTTATCGATAATAAATTAAATGTTGATGAAGAAATTTTTGACATCACGGCTTTCATTGAAGCTTTTGTTAAAGCGCTTGGAGAAAAATTCAGAAATAAAGTAGAATTTGAAAGACCATTTGAAAGTCACTTACTACCAAGAGTAAAAGCTGACAAATTAGTCTTGGTTGATGCTTTGAAAAAGATTTTATCAGGCATGTTTAAAGCCGATACTGAAGCCACTATCAATATTGCAATCATGATTGATCACTATGATAAAATGGCTTTGATTTTTAATCTGAATTCAAAAGATCCAGAAGTTAGCGTGACTAATAATCTTAACGAATCACAAATAGGTAAAATTTTAGATAAGCAAAGTTGCGTATTTGAAACTTCAGAAGGCAAATCAAAAAGCGCAGTTTTATTCATTCCTTCACATCGTTTGATTGCGAGATCCTAGATTAATAAAATGCTTAAGAGAAAAAAAAATCACCACAGCGACAAAACGCCACACCACAAAACTCGTCCCACTGGACATAAGAAATTAAAAGTAAAGATTAGTCCGTTTTATCGGGTTAGTCTTTTTCTTTTTTTAATCTTCTTCATCACCTTGTCTTATTTTGTGGTTTTGGTTTCCACAACTCCAAAATCCTTTCCTTTTGTTACTCAAAAAATTCACTCTTATCTTGTTGAAAAGCTGGGAGAAGGCGTTTCGATTGAAGAAAGCCACATTAGTTTTACACGCTATGGAACTTTAAAAGTGTCTATAGATAATTTAAGAATTTTACATGCAGTTAGCGAAGGAGAGGAAAAACAGGCTTTTGTTTTACCAAAAATTGAAACTGAATTTTCATTATTTAATTTTCTGATTTTAAATTTTAACCCAAGCAAAGTTAAAATTATCGATTCAGAAATTGCCGTAAATTCTTTCGAAAAAGTTGAGCAAATTGCTGGCCCCCCAGATGATTTAGACAAAGAAAGCGCCAATCAAACAGCTTTGATCAGTGGCTTTTTTGCAGCTGTTAAAGAAGGAAAATTGCCGATTAAAAATTTTGAAATTGAAAATGCCAAACTTTTAATTCACGGCCGCACAGATACAAAAATTCTCATCAAAAAATCACAAATTCGCACTTCTTCCAAAGGTTCAAATTTACATATTTTGGCAATCAATCAGCTAAGTTTTTCGGAAGAAAGAAGAGATGTAAATTTCAATTCTGATTGCCAATTAGACAAAGATGATTCTTTAAAATGCGACTTAACTTTAACTAATTTTGAACCTGCCTCAATAGTTGCTTTGCATCCAGATTTAAAGCCTTTAGATCAAATAGATTCTGCTTTAAATGCCACAGCATCTTTCACTATTAATGATGGAAAATTGCATAATTTATTATTCAAAGCCAAAGCCGAAAAAGGCAGTTTTGATTTTCCAGATTTCTTCGGACAAAAAATGGATTTTTCTGATTTTTCAGTGACGGGAGAATATGATGCAAATTTGGGAGTTTTAAATTTATCGGACATTCGCACCGATTTTGAAGTTGCTTCAAATGATCAAATCGCAGTAGTAGTTGATGATGCGAAAAATCCAGAAAACAAAGCGCATCTTGGCATGACGCTTTTAATTTCTAATTTAAAAAATCCTCTAAATAGCCAATTAGATTTCTACATTAAGTTGCAAAATTTGCCTAATGAAGAGATGGAAAAATTCTGGCCAAAATATCTTCATGAAGCTGGCGTGCGCAAATGGGTGATTGAACATGTTACTGACGGCTTGATAAAAGATGCTTATGCAACCTTCACTTTGAGGAATAATAATGCCAAAATGTCTTTAGAAAAAATTGACGCCAAAGTTGTTTTTACAGGGCTTAGATTAAAATATAGCGCAGATTTTCCAGAAATTTCTGATGTTGAAGGTGTGGCAAATTTCACTCAAAATGATATGAAAATTTCCGTTAATGGCGGCAGTGTTTTAGGCAGTAAAATTTCTGATGCGCAAGTTTCAATTGATAGTTTTCACAGCTCCCAAATTCTTTTAAATATCGCGGGAAAGTCTAATGGAAGTGCTTCCGACTCATTAAAACATGCCAGCAATAGTTCGTCTTTTGCTAGCGCTGTTGAAAAATATTTAAACGGAAATTCTCAAAACCAATTTGATATTCGTATTCCACTTAATGATAATTTGAAGCTGCAAGACGCCTATATTTCAGTAGATTCGGTGATCACAAATTTAAGTAATGATTTCGTAAAAGGCGCCATAATTGCTCAATCTAAAAAAGATTTTGGCAGCAATGATTTTGTCACAACTCTAGATTTAACAGCTTGTGAAGTTGCGCTTAAAGCTTTTGATATTGAGAAAAAATATGATGTGAAAGGTGGATTAGATTTAATAATTTCGATTCCTAATTCTCAAAAAATTGCTCTTAAAAATATATCCCTGTGGAAAAAAGATTTAACTAAAGAAAAAGCCGCAAAACCTAATTCGCCAGCTTTCACTGCCAAAATTTCGGGCAGTGCTGATATTGATATTGAGCCATTCTTGGTCACCAATATCAATCTTAGAAATGATCATTTCGGCGCTAATAATTATTCCTTTTCTTACTCTGTGAATAAGAAAACTTCTTCTGAAAAAATTTTACTTAAAGCTCAAACAATTAATTTAGCTTCATTCTTACAAAATAAAATTGCCTTTGCTTCATCGGGCAAAAAATTAAAAAATTCTGATTACAATATTTCGGCAAAAAATATTCAGCTGATTAATGGCAAATCTCTTAAAAATTTCTCATTGCTTTTGGGCTGTGAAAATTCTTTTTGCGGCACTGCTTTTGTAAAAGGCAATTACGACAAAACTCAAAATATAAATTTACAAAGCAGCAAAAAACCTGAAGAAGATGGAATTTCAATTAATGGCTCAATCACTGATATTGGCTATTTGGCGGAAGGTTTTGGAATTTCTGATAAAATTTCTGGCGGAGATGCCAAGATAAAAATGACCAATAAAATGGTGACTAAAGAGCAGAAAGTTTCTGACAAAGATAAGGCTGATAAAAAAGATGATAAAGCAGCTAGTAAAACAGAAACCGTTGCGGCAGTTGCTGCAAAAGAACAAGTCTTGTCGGGTGAAATTACGCTGAATAATAATATCACAATCTTTGAAAGTGCGGCTGTCAAAAAACTTTCTACCAACACGCTTTTCTCAGAAATAAAAGATAAAATTTTCTCCAGCGAAAAAATTATTTTCGATTCTGTAAAATTAGAATTTGATCTGAAAGGCGATGTTTTGAATCTAAAATCTCTAATCGCCAATAATTACAAAATCGGCATCACCGCCAAAGGCCCAATTAATTTGAAAGATGATAGTTATGAAATTCGCGGCATGATTGTTCCAGGTTTCATCATCAACAACCTTTTCGGCATTGGTAAAATTCCTATCCTTGGCGGCGTAATCAGCGGCTTATTAACTGGAGGCGAGGGCGGAGGATTATTCGGAATTCGTTACGAATATATCAAAAAGAAAGGCCAAGCTGATGCAACTTTTGAAACTAACAAAGTATCAGCTTTTGTACCTACCACAATTAGAAATTTATTTGATGCGATTTAGTCTAGTTCTTTTGAATTATTATTCGTGAGGTTATTATAATAATTTTTCTCTAAGATTCTTAATCATATCATCAACCATCTCAGAAAGCCCAAATTCAGGCTTCCAACCCCATTCACTTCTTGAAGAAGCATCGTCAATTGATTTCGGCCAAGAATTAGCAATTTTTTGGCGGAAGTCTGGCGCGTAATCAATTTTAAAATCAGGAATTCTTTTAGTAATTTCAGCAGCGAGCTCGGCACAAGAAAAGCTCATGCCAGCGAAGTTGAAATTTGAGTGATGTTTCAGAGAAGAAAAATTTGCTTCCGAAAGTGCAATAGTTCCGCGAATTGCGTCAGGCATATACATCATTGGCAAAGTTGTGTCAGCCTTCAAGAAGCAAGTGTAAGATTTTTTCTTGATCGCTTCATAGAAAATTTCTACGGCATAATCTGTAGTTCCACCGCCTGGTAAAGTCTTGTGGCTGATCAATCCAGGATATCTAATTCCTCTAATATCAATACCAAATTTCGCGACATAATATTCGCAAACTAGTTCACCGGCGGCCTTTGTTAGGCCATACATGGTTTTTGGCATAATGATGGTTTCTTGCGGAGTGTTGTCTCTTGGGGTCTCAGGTCCAAAAACTGCGATTGAGCTTGGGCAGATAATTTGTTTAATATTTAATTCGCGTGCTGCTTCTAAAATATTATAAAGACCATTCATATTAACATCCCAACACAGACTTGGATTTTTTTCTCCAGCCGCAGAAAGAATAGCGGCTAAGTGATAAATAACTTTAATGTCATGTTTCTTGATAATTTCAGCAAGGCGAGGTTTGTCCAAAACATTCAGCTGTTCGTAAGGTTGAAATTCTGCATTCGCGTTAGTGGCTGCAACATCTGAAGTTATGATATTATTTTCGCCGTAAATTTTTTTTAATGCGGCAGTAAGTTCAGATCCAATTTGGCCAATAGCGCCAGTTACTAGAATTTTCGTCATAAATTTGTTTGATTGTTTTTTAGCTGAAAAAGAGGAGCGCGTTTTAGAGAAATTTTGTATATAATCAATAAGAAACCAGTGGCCAGCCGCGTAGTCGAAACCACCTGAAGGTTCCTGCTGTGTATTAGCTCCAAGGCAAGAAACCTTCAGGTGGTTTTGACTACGCGGCTGGCCATCTGTTAAGATTAATCCACCAAAAAAGTAATAGATTTCAAATATTCACTTTCCTTCAAAGATGGGCTAATTGGGTGATCAAAGCCGCCGCCAAAACTACGAATAATTTTCGCAGATCTTCTAGCTTTGCGGAATCCATCATTTGCAGCATCAGTTAAATCTTGCAAAGATGCATTGTGAGAGCATGAAGCTAGCAACAAAATTCCACCTTTTCTAACCAAGCCAGCAGAAAGTTTGATCAATTTTTCATAACCTTTAATGCCCGAGAAGAAATCTTTTTTAGATTTTACGAAAGCTGGCGGATCTAGAACCACAATGTCAAATTTTCTATTTTGAAATTCATCTTTTTCTAAAATATCAAAAATCTTATCGCAAATAACAGTGGTTTTTGCGGTCTCGAAATTATTTAGCCCAATGTTTTTTTCTAATTTTTCTAAAGCTTCTTTAGAAGAATCAGCAAAAACTACAGATTTCGCGCCATTCTTCAAAGCGTTCATACCAAAGCCGCCTTGGTAGCAAAATGCATCTAAAACATCGGCGTCTTTTGAAATTGATCCGATGAAATCGCGGTTCATTCTTTGGTCATAAAACCAGCCAGTTTTCTGTCCTGAAATCACATCGATCGAATATTTAAGATCATTTTCTTCAATAACAATTTCACCGTTAAGTTCACCTTTCACAACTTTTGTGTAAGATTCTAGGCCTTCATATTTTCTAGATTCAAGGTCGTTACGAAACACAATTGTGCAATTTGGGAAAACTTGCTCAAGAACGCTGAGCAAAATTGGAGTCAATTGTTCCATTCCAGCAGTTGAAATTTGGCATACAAAAACATTATCAAAGCGCTCAATTACAAGACCTGGTAAAAAATCGGCTTCTGAATGAATTAAACGATAAAATGGTTTATCAAAAAACTTCTCACGCAATTTTTTTGCAGAATTAATGCGATTTAAAAAGAAATTCTCATCAATTTTTTCTGATAATTTATGAGTTAAGATACGCGCTGAAATTAGTGAATGTGGGTTGAAATAAGCTAAAGCAAATGGCTCGCCATTTCTAACTGAAACTTCAACAATTGAACCTTTTTCTAGAGTTTTGATTTCAGAAAAATTTTCAATTTCATTAGAGAAAATCCAAGGATGTCCGCGAGAAATTCTGACTTCTTGATGTTTTTTAATTTTTAATTTTGGAAAAGAAGTGGTTTGTGGAGCTGTCATTTGAAGTACTTAAAGTCTGGTTAAACATGGGCATTTTAGCCCATGTTTGCAAAGAGATGCACGGCTAAAAACCGCGTAAATTTGTTTTCTATAAGCTAAAGCTCATAGTTAATAGATGTGATTTTTTTCTTTCTAAGAAAGATTTGAAAAGATCTTCATAATCATCTGGAAGTGCTTGGCGCAAAGATCCACGAGTAACTAAACTTTCTGCATAAGCAGCGGTTTTTTTGTAAAGATCAAAAATTTCTAAAGTGAATTTATTATCGATATGGATAAGTGGTTTAAAAATTGCTGCCATGCAGACATCAATTAATAAAAAATTATTGCCGTCGAAATAAGGGTTGAACTGCAAAGTTTTTTCAAAGAAAGCAATTTTTGAAACTGTTTCAGCTTTTTTAATATCGAATTCTTCTTGGTTTTGGGCAAAAATCATACCGAAAGTACCAGCCAAAATTCCGTTGCTAAATTCAATCCAGGCGCGGTGATTAGCTTTAACAATTGGGTCTTTTGAATGAAGTGGTTTTTCAGGAAAAGCTTCTTCTAAATATTCGCAAATTACGGTTGATTCAAAAAGAACTTTGTTGCCAACATAAAGCAAAGGAACTTTGCTTATTGGCGCGTCTTTCTTGAACCAATCTGGTTTATTAGAAAGATCAATTTCTTTTTTTTCATAAGGAATTGCTTTTTCAATCAAGGCCATTTCAACTTTGTAACCATAAGGTGAAAATCTCGATGTAACTAATTTTACTTTGTCTGCCATTTTTTATTTTCTATTAAGATTTAATAAATCGGGAACTCTTTGCAAATTGCTGCAACTCTCGCCTTAACTTCTTGTTCAAGTTTTTGATTTCCTTCTTCGCCATTTTTCACAAAGCCTTCAAGAACATCAGAAATCATATTTCCAATTTCTTTAAATTGTGCTTCTTTAAATCCGCGAGTTGTTCCAGCTGCAGTTCCGAAACGAAGTCCTGAAGTTACGAATGGGCTTCTTGGGTCATTTGGAATGGCGTTTTTATTGCAAGTTAATCCAGCTCTTTCCAAAACTTTTTCGGCTTCTTTACCGGTCAAAGTTTCAAGTGAAGTCAAATCAACAACCATCAAATGGCAATCTGTTCCACCAGTGGTAATTTTCAAACCGCGATTAACTAAAACTTCGGCTAAAACTTTAGCATTAGCCACGATTTGTTTAGCATAGGCTTTAAATTCTGGTTGCAAAGCCTCACCAAAAGCCACGGCTTTAGCTGCGATTACATGCATTAAAGGGCCACCTTGAAGCCCTGGAAACACTGCAGAATTAATTTTTTTAGCAAGCTCTTCATTGTTAGTTAAAATCACGCCACCACGAGGTCCGCGTAAAGTTTTGTGAGTTGTAGAAGTTGTAATATCAGCAATTCCAACTGGAGATGGATAAACGCCAGCAGCAACAAGTCCTGCTACATGTGCCATATCAACCATTAATAAAGCACCAATTTCGTCAGCAACTTTTTTAAATCTTGCCCAATCAACCACGCGTGGGTAGGAAGAAATACCAGCAATGATTAATTTTGGTTTATGTTCGCGAGCCAAAGCTTCCATTTGATCATAATCAATCAAGCCATCATCCAAACGAATTCCATATTGCACAGATTTAAACCACATGCCAGAAATTGTGCGCTGTGCGCCATGAGTTAAATGTCCACCTGCAGCCAAACTCATTCCAAGAATTGTGTCACCTGGTTGAAGAAGAGCTAAATAAACTGCTAAGTTAGCAGAAGCGCCAGAATGAGGTTGAACATTGGCAAATTTAGCGCCGAAAAGTTCACAAAGTCTGTCAATTGCAGCTTGCTCAACTTCATCTGAAAATTCACAGCCACCATAATAGCGTTTTGCTGGATAGCCTTCAGCATATTTATTGGTAAATACAGAACCTTGTGCTTCAAGAACAGCGCGGCTTACGATATTTTCAGAAGCGATTAATTCTATTTGATATTTTTGACGATCAAGTTCTTTGCTTATAGATTTAGCAATAATTGGGTCAGCTTTTTCTAGCGTGAAAGAGAAGAATGACATGTTTTTTTAAGTGTTTCTTTGTTGATAAACTTTTCATCCCGAACGAAGTGAGTGATCTCATGCAAGTTGAAATTCTTAGTATCAACCTCATGAGATTTCTCGCTACGCTAGAAATGACAGTGTGGGGTAAATTACAGTTCGTATTAAATGGAATTAAAGACCAAATTTATTGAATTCGATTCGTTCTTCAACTTTGTGAAGCATTGTTTCGAAAGCAATTGAATAGTTGTTTGATGACTTTTCGGAAAAGAAAGATTTTAGCAATCCTTTTTTTGCGCCAACCAAAATAATTTCAGTTTTTGCACCAAATTTTTCTTTCATTTTTGTGCGCATATCACAAACGCCGTCAATAAGTCCAAGTTCTAAAGATTTGCGGCCAGACCAGAAAGCCCCTGTAAAAATATCATCATCAGCAGCCTTAATTTTTGCAGCGCGTCGGCTTTTTACAAGATCTTTAAAGCCAAGAAATACATCGCTTTGGGCTTCTTTTAAAATTTTAATATTGTCTGCATCTTCAGGTAAAAAAGGATCTAAAATCGCTTTATTTTTGCCTTCGGTATAAACTCTGCGGCTGACGCCGATTTTATTGATCAAATCAACAAAACCAAAGCTAGAAAAAATTACGCCGATGCTGCCGATGATTGAAGAATTGTGAGCGTAAATTTCGTCACCAGAAAGCAATAGCCAATAGCCGCCTGAAGCTGCAACATCTTGAGCGAAAGTGTAAACAGGAATTTTCTTTTCTTCAGAAAGTTCGCGAATGCGATTGTAAATAAGCTCTGATTGAACTGGTGAGCCACCCGGAGAATTAATATTAAGAGCAACGGCTTTGATATTTTTTATGCCAAAAGCTCTTTTTAAAATTGGTTCGATATTATCAATATTAATGCCTGAACTCAATTTTCCATCTTTGCCAATCACGCCTTGTAAATTCACACAAGCTACACGAGGAGTGTTTTTACATCCAAAAATAGTTTTGCGAATTTTACAGAAAAATCTAGTGATAGTACAATTACTCATTAACAATTTTATTGGTGTTTAGGATGGAGAAGTCTGAAAAATCTAACTCTTTTTTTAAAAATTTTGTTAGATAGTTGTAGCAGCAGAAAAGTAGGAACAGGGCTAAAATGATCATCACTGAAATCCATAATCCTTTTGGTCCGAAAGATTTCATAATTGCGCCAGTGCAGAAAATTCCGAAAATATTTCCAATTAAAGAGAATTTTGAGAAGGCACTATTTACGGCCAATCTCTGAGTTGCTTTGTATTTTTCATTAATCAAAACAATGGCTGGTAATTTCATGCCAATCATGCAGCCAAACATTAGAAATACTAAAACATAAATTCTTTGTGGATCGTTGTTGTTGTAAAGAGCGGTTATGCAAAACAAAGATAAAACAGCACAAGAAATCATCATGAAACGGCGATTTAATAAATCAGCCAAATAGCCAAAAGGAATTGAGAAGATCGATCCGAATAATAAAACTGATAAAAGTAGAGAAGCGTCACTTGGAGTCATACCAACTTTGATTCCGTAAATGATCAGAAATGAGCCTGCGGAAGACATAGAATAGCTGACGCAAAATCCGGCAAACATAATTTTTGGTGAGTTTTTAATATAGCGCCAAATGCCAATTTTCTTTTCTTCGCGAATACTAACTTCAACTTTTTTAAGGCGAGATAAAGGAATTATTGAAGCGACATAAAAACCGCTGGCGATTAGGAAAGTTAAAAAGCTATTTCCAGTTTGTAATAGTTCTAAAAAAACTGGTCCGAAGCTATTTCCCAAAGCAACCAACATTGAGCCGCAAGAAATAATTACTGAACGAATATGAGGTGGGGCGAGGTTGATCATTACGGTTTGACGAGTAACTCCGCAGATGAAAGCTGAAACACCAAATGTGAAAGTGATTAATAGCCACAAGAAATATCCAGCGTAAAAATACATCAAAAGCGCTGAAACAGCGGAAATGGCGCTGCCAATATAAATGCTATTGGTAGTGCCAAATCTATTTCCCAATTGAGGAAGGAAACGAGAAAAGACTATGCCCGCAATAATCTGCATGGCCGAAGAAACAGAAATTAGAACTTCATTTTTAACAAATTCCTCAAGCTTGAAAGCAATCATCACCATCAAAATGCCATAGCCAATTGAAGATAGGATGATGGAAGAAAATAATGCTGTAATATTTCTAACTACTTCATGATTAGCTTTAGAAGCAATGTCTGAAGGCGTTGGGGCAAAAAACTCGCCGCCATTAGCATTTTCATAACTTCTATTAATAACTTCTACTTTTGGTTTTGAGAAGAACATGAAAGTGAATTAAATCAATTTTCTAACATCTGTTAAATGTCCAGTGATAGCTGCAGCTGCAGCCATTGCTGGGCTTAACAGGTGAGTTCTGCCACCGCGACCTTGGCGCCCCTCAAAGTTACGATTAGAAGTTGAAGCGCATCTTTCGCCAAATTCTAATTTATCAGAATTCATCGCTAAACACATTGAACAACCTGGTTCGCGCCATTCAAAACCAGCTGCAGTGAAAATTTTATGCAAACCTTCTTTTTCAGCTTGTTCTTTAACAAGTCCTGAACCCGGAACAATCATGGCTAATTTGATATTTGCAGCCACTTTTTTTCCTTCAACAATTTTCGCTACTTCGCGGAAATCTTCGATTCTGCCATTAGTGCAAGACCCGATAAAAACTTTATCGATTGCAATATCTTCAAGAGCAGTTCCGCCTTGCAAATCCATATATTCCAAAGATCTTTTTACAGCTTCTCTTTTGCCTTGATCAGCAAAACTTTCTGAAGTTGGAACTTTGGCAGTGATTGGCAATACATCTTCAGGGCTTGTTCCCCAAGTAACTTGTGGTGCGATGTCTTCAGCAGCTATGTGAAGTTCTTTATCATATTTTGCGCCAGCATCAGAAGTTAAAGATTCCCAATATTTTACAGCTTTGTCGAAATCTGCACCTTTTGGAGCAAGAGGGCGACCTTTTAAATAAGCGTAAGTAGTTTCGTCTGGCGCGATCAATCCAGCTCTAGCGCCAGCTTCAATTGCCATATTGCAAATTGTCATGCGACCTTCCATAGAAAGTGCTTTGATGGCGTCTCCAGCATATTCAATAACACAGCCAGTTGCGCCAGCGGTGCCAATTTTTCCAATTACAGCTAAAGTTATGTCTTTTGCAGTAACGCCTAGGCCTAATTTGCCGTCAATTTTTACCAAAAAGTTTTTTGATGGGCTTTGAATTAAAGTTTGAGTAGCCAAAACATGTTCAACTTCTGAAGTGCCGATACCAAAAGCCAAAGCGCCAAAAGCGCCGTGAGTTGAAGTGTGGCTGTCGCCGCAAACAATAACCATTCCTGGTTGAGTTAAACCTTGTTCAGGGCCAACGATGTGAACGATGCCTTGTTTTTTGTCATCTAAATCAAAATATTTTATGCCGAATTCAGCACAGTTTTTTTCTAAAGTCTCAACTTGAATGCGCGAAGTTGCATCTTTGATACCAGTGGTTCCGTGTCCTCTATCTGCTGTTGTGGTAGGAACATTGTGATCGGCAACTGCTAAATGAGCTTCTGGTCTTCTAGGTTTTCTGCCAGTCATTCTTAAGCCTTCAAAAGCTTGAGGCGAGGTTACTTCGTGAATTAATTGGCGATCAACATAAATGATTCTTGAAGATCCATCATCATCAACTAAGTGAGAATCCCAGATTTTATCGTAAAGAGTTTTAGGGGCATTAGAGTTGCTTGAGTTGTTTGTCATACTTAAGATTTATATAGAGAATAAACAATTTTGAGGGAAAAGCCTTGAGGCCCGCATAATGGGGAAGCAAATTATTTTTTGCAAATTTATTTTTAATCGCTCTAAGCCTTTCTATTTAAGGAGATCTTGATGCAGTGCGAGGTTTTTAACCCCGTCCTAACTTTCGTTAAAAGTTCTAAGAAGAAAAGGAAGTGAATATTCGGGTGGGTTACAAAACACCTCAAGTTCTAGATCCTTTCCTTAAATAACTAATAAGGCTTTTTATTATTCTTACTGCTAAAAGGCGAGGTCATTTTTCTTTCTCTTACTCCGGCATAGCTGAAATTCTTACCTTTGCCAGCAAATGCTCTGCGGCCGTCTTTGTTAGAAAGATAAGTTTCGCCATTGGCTGCAGTTGAAGAATTATCTGTGCGAGAAGAATTTTTGCTGTAAGGGCGATTGCTGCTAGAACCACTTGCCGAACGGAAAGAACCTTCTTTGTTGAAAGGTCTGTCTGAGACTGCAAATCTTGGAATTGCAGAATCTTTATTGAAAGATCTTTCGCCACTTGAAAAACGAGAACTATCTTTATTTAGTCTTTTTCCTTCAGCGTTAAATTTTGCTTTGTAAGGGCCGCGGCCTTCAAAGGCTGGACGGTTTACATTTGAACTTTCGCGGTTGAAAGAATCAGAATCGGCGTCTCTATTTCCACCAAAGCTTGGTTTTTCTTTATTATCGTATCTTGGTTTATAATCAGATCTGTCATTTGGTTTTGAAAATCCGAAATTTGGTTTTTCACCTCTATCGCTAAATCCAGAATCTAAGAATCTTGGTTTTTCTTCTCTTTGCGAAACAAATCTTGGAGTTTCTTCTCTGTCTCTTGAAGAAGCAAATCTTGGTCTGTCATTTCTGCCTTCAGAAGAACGCGGAGAGCTTGATCTTTCACCACCAAAACTAAATTTAGATGTGGCAAATTTAGACGGAGATCTTGGTCTTTCGCCCCTAGAGTCTGATCTTGAATCAGATCTAGAGTCACTTCTAGAATCAGAAGAAAATCTCGATGGAGATCTTGGTCTTTCTTCTCGGCTTTCAAATCTAGCTTCATATCTATTTTCTGAAGCATGATTAGCATTAAATCTTGGAGCATCACTTCTGGCTCTGGCTGTTTTAAAAGTTCTTTTGAAATCTGCTTTTATAGAAGAAGAGCTAGCTTCAACACCGTGAAGTGGATGAGTTTCGTCAACTGGAATATTATATTTAATTACTTTTTCTACGGCTTTCAAAAGTTTGCGTTCAGACGGGTCGCAAAAAGAAATTGCAATTCCCTCTTTTCCAGCCCGGGCAGTTCTGCCAATTCTGTGAACATAACTTTCTGGATCATTTGGAATGTCGAAGTTAATTACATGGCTGATACCGGGAACATCAATTCCGCGAGCGGCGATGTCGGTTGCAACTAAAACTTTAATTGAACCACCTCTAAATCCACCAAGAGCTTTTTCTCGGGCGGCTTGAGATTTATTACCATGAATTGCGGCAACAGAAATTGATTCGCTTTCAAGATATTGCACGATGCGATTTGCACCATGTTTGGTTTTTGAGAAAACCAAAGTGCAAGCCACTTCATCTTGTTTAAGAATTTTTTTAAGAAGCAGAAGTTTATTACCTTTTTCTACGAAATTAATTCTCTGATCAATTTTATCTACGGTGGTAGATTGTGGCGTAACTTCCACTTTTACAGGATTAGTCAAAATTGAATCAGCCAGCTCTGCGATGTCTTTTGGCATTGTTGCAGAGAAGAACAAAGTTTGTCGTGTTTCAGGAAGCTTCTTAATAATTTTTTTTACATCATTAATGAAACCCATATCAAGCATGCGGTCAGCTTCATCCAAAACGAAGACTTCTAAATTGGCGTAACGAATGTGTCCTTGGTTCATCAAATCTAATAATCTACCTGGAGTTGCGATAAGAATATCGATGCCTTGAGACATTGTTTTAATTTGTGGTCCAATGCTAACTCCGCCAAAAATAATAGCGTGGCGCAGGCCAAGTTCTTTGCCGTAAAGAGCGATATTTTCAGCAATTTGTGAAGCAAGTTCTCTAGTTGGAGTAAGGATTAAAGCGCGAACTTGATTAGGTTTTACGCGGTTGGCGCTTTGTGTTAAATTATTTAAAATAGGCAGCGAAAATGCAGCGGTTTTTCCAGTTCCAGTTTGAGCAATTCCAAGCAGATCTTTATTTTCTAATAAATGTGGAATGGCTTGAGCTTGAATTGGCGTAGGAGTTGTGTAGCCCTTTTTTTCTAAGGCGCTAAGGATTTTAGGATTTAAATTTAATTTTGCGAAAGTTGGCATGTTTTTATTTTTTTATTAATGAGTTTTGCTGCATCAAAAATCTATCGTTGTAGATTATTGATTTTAGAAGGGATTTGAAAGAGACAGCAGCGGTCTTAACAAATATAGAAGTAAGCATTTTCAAGAAGCTTATCAGCTATAGAAACATCTTTAAAATTTCAAGTGAATGAATTGTTGAATTTGAAGAGTGGTGAGTAATATTGTATTTAGAATAAATCTCTTGGCAACAGAAGTTTTTATAAATCAGCAAATTAATTAAATATGACTAAGGAAAGCAAAAGCGATAATTTTTCACCATTAGAAGAAGTTAGAGATCCTGAAATTAGTACAGTAAAAAGAAGTAAAAATGTGATAGAAAAACAAAAAGGTGAGACAAAAGGTGGTACAGAAGGTGAGACAGAAGAGGAAAAAGAAAAAGGTCCGTCTTTCAGAGAAAAAGCATGGGGTGGTATAAAGACTGGAGCGAGGGGCACGGCTCTTTTTGTTTCAAAAGAAATAGAAAAGTTTACCGGCATTAAACTTATGGATGATAATCAGCCAGGAGGTTATCAAGAACCTTTTAGCGTAAGTGATTATTTGGTTACTAAGCTTTTTACTTTTGGAAACTATATAAAGGGTAAATTTAGTAGTGTTGCAGATGAAAAGCTAACTAAGACTACTCTTAAAGATGGTGTTGAAGGTGCTGATAAATCTGAAGTTGGAGATAAAACTTCTAAATCAATTGAAGAAATGGGAAAGTCTTTTGAGAAGCTTTTTGAAGGTAGCTCGGTTACTCAAAATCCTATTGCTGAAGAAGTTGAATTCAAAAGAGGTCTGGCAAAAGAAAGTGGTTTGGGTGAGGCATTGAAAGCTAATATGGAAAATGCTGACAAATCTACGAGTAGCCAAGTTGAACTTGATTCTATACAAACCGTCGGAAGTAGCAAAACAAGTGGTGGAAGGTAGTAGAACTCTGAACCCTTAAAATCTAAAATATTTAAATGAAAGTATTGTCTGTGATTGTCAATATCATTGCTTTCCTGATAATTATTTTATCTACAAAACTTCTTTACGCCGCTGGTGCTTACTTGGTGGATGATGGTGGAGTGATTGAAAAGAAAACTTTGCAAATAGAAAATTGGTATAGCCAAAGCACCACGGGAGAAAAGATTTTAGTTTCAAACCCAGCTTATCAAATTTTGCCTGATACAGAATTTGCCATTCAAGGAAATCACAATTCAATATCATCTAACGCCAACACGCTTTGGCCGCAGCTTAAATATTTATGGTATAAGCCAACGGATCAAAAAAATATTTCAAGCAGCCTTACTGCTGGGGTAAATTATTCCAGCAATAATCAAAAGACTTACGGCTATTACGCTTACATTCCCACAACTATAAAATTTAACCAAGTTTTTGATTTGCATCTTTATTTGGGTTGGCAAAATTGGCGACATGCTTTGCGAAATAATAAAAGTGTCGATTTTTTAAATTATGGCGTTGGCACAGAAATTCATTTAAATGAAACTTTATCTTTGACCGCAGAACTGTTTCAAGCCAATGGCATGAGCAAAATTGGTCCAACCAAACCTGCAATGCAATTTGGGTCTCGCTATATTGCCAATAAGTATTTAATTTTAGACGCGATATACGGCAAGAATATCAATGGCAATAACCAAAGTTGGATGACGCTTGGTGTGACTGTTTTATTTTAAAATTACCCTCAATAACTCGATTAATAATTTATTTTCTTGAAAAAAATCTTATTTAAAAAAATTACAATCAGCGATTTGCGCTTGTTGATTCTAGGCGCATTTTTTTTGCTGGCTCTATTTAACGGAAAAATTATTAAGTCAGATTTTCGGCTTTGTCTTGCGGATCCTGCATTTTCTAAAATCGCTATTTTTCTTGCGGAAATTGTAACTGCGATGTTGGTTACAACTTTGTCTTTTCTGTTATTCAGCTTTAATAAAATTTTGTTAAAATGCCTTTTGGTTTTGGGATTTTTTATCTCTACAATCGGACTTTATGTTTTGAATAAATATGGAATTACTCTTGATGGATCGATGATTTCCAACGCTTTAAGTAGCCTTGGACATATTAATGAAGTGGTTGATTATTCTATTATTTTTTACTTTGCGATTTTCACTATTCTGCCAGCTATTATAATTTTCAGGCTGAAAATTTCTAAAACAAAAATCAAAAAGAAACTTATAATTTCGCTGTCTTCTTTGGCAATTTTGGGGGCTTTTCATTATGCTTTTCTGCCCGCTAAAATATTTGAAAGTACTTTCACAAATTACTCGCCGATAAATTACATAATCTCATTTTACAATTATTGCGAACGCTTTCATGGCCAGATAAAACAAGGCAAAAACAGAATTAGTCTTAATAAATTATATGATTTTCAATATAACAAAAAATTAGATAATTTGAATGTGGTTCTAATTATCGGAGAATCTTTAAGAGCCACACATTTGGGCCTTAACGGCTATGAAAGAAACACCACACCTAATTTAGAAAAGATGCCAAATTTTCTTAATTTCACTTTAGCTGCATCTTTCAACACCACAACCAGTTCGATTACTTCTATGTTGTCGCACAGAACCAAAGCTGAATTTCTCGATATTCCACCTGAAAAAAGTATAGTTTCTTTATATAAGGATTTAGGTTTTAAAACCCATTGGTATTCGGCACAAAGCTCTAAAGAATTTGGTAATGGCATGTTGACTATCATGGCTTCAGAAGCTGATGATTATTTTTTCAGAGATCGCATAAAATCTTCTCGCAAATCTAATAAAATTTATGACAAAGACTTATTGCCATATTTACAAAAAACTATCAATGAAGGTGGAAATAATTTTATAGTTTTGCATAGCTTCGGAAGTCATATCAGATTTTACGAAAGATATACAAAAGAGTTTCAAATATTTAAGCCCGAATGTATGGCAATGGCTTCTTCTTGCCCGAAGGAGGAAGTTGCAAATAGTTATGATAATAGTGTTTTATACACAGATAGTTTTGTATCAGATGTGATTGATTCTATAAAAAACACCAATTCAATTTTATTTTTTGTTTCTGATCACGGAATTTTTCTTGGAGAAGACGGCATTTATGCCAATGGTAATACTAGCCAAGTTGGCATGGAAGCTAATAGAGTTCCGATGTTTTTATATATGACTGACGGAGTTTTGAAATCTAAGGCCTATAAAAATAAATTTAAGGTGGCGTCGAAAAAAACTAAGCTGGAAGATTTAACTCACGACAATCTTTTTGATACGATGCTTGATTGTTCTAATATTGATTCAAAGCTTTTGAATAGAGGCTTAAGTCTTTGTAGGTAAAACTTTCAACGACAAAGCAATTACAACCCTTTCCACCATCTTAAAAGAAAAGAGTGCCAACAAAGCCATCGATAATAATAATGGAATCCGATCCACGCTTTGCCCAGTAATTTCAAAAACAACTATCGCCGCAGTTGCAGGTTCGCCAAGAACTGCAGCTAAAAATCCAACCATTCCAATCAAAATAAAAATATTAGTATCGATATCGGCTAATAAAAGGCTGGCAATTGAGCCAATTCCAGCGCCAATTGTGATTGAGGGTGCAACTAATCCTCCAGCACATCCAGCGATAAAGCTGATGATGGTGTTGAAAATTCTGCCGATCACTTCTTTGTAAGAAAGTAAAATATCTGAACTAGAAAGGGCGTCTTCTACCGTATAAATTCCGCCACTAAATGAATGAACTCCGCTATAAGAGCTGATGCAAGCAACTGCAAGTCCGGCAGTTATTGGAACTAAATGCCAAAAATTAGATTTAATTGCCGATAATTTTTGATAAAAATGATCGTTAGTTTTCTTAAAAATAAATGCCAGCAAGCCGCAAAAAATTGCGATAAAAATTGCAGTTAAGAAAAATAATAAAGAAGACTCAAAGCTGAAATCAGAAACCATAAAAATTGGATCAGCGCCGCAAAGAAAGGCGAAAATTAAAATTACCACCAAAGACCAAGTGATGTTATTTCTAAAATGTTGCGATTTTGTTTTTAGTAATTTTTCAGACACAAAAACAAAGCCAGCAATGGGCGCATGAAAAGCAATGGCTAAACCAGCTGCGCTTCCTGCAAAAATCCAAGTTTCTAAAGTAATTTTTGGTAAAACTGTTTTAAATTTATTTCCAATCACCGCAAAAATTGCCGACGACATGTGAACAGCAGGGCCTTCTCTTCCCAAAGCTCCGCCACCAAGAACACATAATAAAGAACTGATGGTTTTTACAACCACCACTCGAATACTTAAAAAACTTGATAAATTTTTTAGGTCAGGAGTTTCGCTTTTTACAATTTCCAAAGCCTTTTTTACATGGCCCATACTATTTCCCGAAGCATTCAGGGCAAATCTACGACAGATATAAGCCGAGGCCCAAAAAAGAGCTGGTGTCACAAAAAAAATAGAGACAGGATGATCTAGCAACCTTATTTTTGCCAAAAGACCAAAAATATCGAAGATTACACAATAGTTATCGATGAAAATAATAGTTGTGAAGGTTGCTGCAATTGTAAGCAGCAACATCGCGGCGTTATTTTGGAAGAAATTTTTTTGCAATTGGAATTCTCGTTTTGTTTAAATTTATAATGAACACAAACTTTCATTTCTAATATACCAAATGTCATTTCGAACTTTAGTGAAAAATCTCATGAGAATTAAGTGCTGAAACTCAAGATATTTCTCACTAAAGTTCGAAATGACGGGATTTTTTAAATATTTACTGAATTTCACTTTAATTAAGACCTCAAAAAACAATAATCAAACATGGCCTTCAAAAAACTAACACCTTCAGAAGAGAAAGTAATAATTCACAAAGGCACGGAAGCGCCTTTTAGTGGAGAATTTTACGAAAATAAACGCCGTGGAAAATATTTTTGCAAACAATGCAGCAATGAACTTTTTACCACAGATGATCAATTTGATTCGGGATGTGGCTGGCCAAGTTTTGATGATGAAATTCCAGATTCTGTGAAAAAAGTTATGGATCGCGACGGCCGACGCGTTGAAATTTTATGCAAAAATTGTGATGGCCATCTTGGTCATATTTTTAATGGCGAAGGATTTACCACAAAAGATGCGCGCTATTGTGTAAATTCTATTTCTCTAGATTTTATTGAGGAAAATCTCTCGGAAGATTTTACTAGAGCTTATTTTGCAGCGGGCTGTTTTTGGGGTGTAGAATATTTTTTTCAAAAAGCCGAAGGCGTTAAGTCAGTTACTTCTGGCTATATGGGCGGACAAAAAGAAAATCCAACTTATGAAGAAGTTTGTACAAAAAAGAGCGGACATTTAGAAGTTGTAGAAGTGGTTTTTGATTCAAATAAAACCAATTTTGAAAATCTCTGTAAATTATTTTTTGAAATTCATAACCCCCAGCAAGCAGACGGGCAGGGCAACGACATTGGTCCGCAATATCTCTCGGCAATTTTTTATGGGGATGAAGAACAAAAAATTGTGTCTGAAGAATTGATCGGAATTCTCACAAAGAAGGGTTTAAAAATTGCCACCAAATTAATTCCACTTTCTTACTTCTGGCCGGCAGAACTCTATCACCAAAGCTATTACAAAAAAAACGGCAAATCACCTTATTGCCATGGCTATGTGAAGAGGTTTTAAGACCTCTTTGCAAAAGAGGGTGGATCAAATGCCAACTGCATTTGAGACGGGTGATTTAAAAAAGAATTTTTTTATAGAAACTTTCATTCACAATGTTTTAACTTAACGAAATCCAATTCACTTCTAACTTTTAACTCCACTCTTCATGGAAAAGTCTGCTTCAGTTTCAATAATAAATTTAATTTCTCAGGCCGACATGGTCGTTCAATTTGTAATGATCTTGCTTGCCATTGCTTCTTTATGGTCATGGACAATTATCTTTGACAAACTTCTAAAATTTTTCGTGCTAAAAAACCGCAGTAATAAATTCGAAGAACATTTCGAAAGCCTAACTCTAGAAGAAATTTATCGCGAAGCCGAAGCCAATGACAATCACCCACTAGCCCGCATTTTCTTAGCATGCATGCAAGAATGGAAAGACAGCAACATCAAACAAATTGTGGCTGACGGCGGTGACAAAAAATCTTCTCTCAAAGAAAGACTTTCCACCGCCATGCAAATTGCCTCAAACAAATCTATGCAAAAATTAGAATCTGGACTCGGATTCCTCGCCATCGTTGGCTCGGCCACTCCATTCGTCGGATTATTCGGAACCGTTTGGGGTATCATGAACAGCTTTCAAGGCATCGCAGTCAGCAAAAACACTAGTCTTGCAGTTGTTGCTCCTGGTATCGCCGAAGCCTTGCTTGCAACCGGAATCGGCCTTTTCGCCGCCATCCCAGCGGTTTTTTTCTACAATATTTTCTCTGGCAAAATTAACAATTTCACCGAACGAGCCAGCAATTTTTCTATGCAGCTGCTTAATGTTTTGTCGAAGGAGTTGGATAGATAAATTAGTGATATAAATTTTGACAATAAAAAAGCCTCTGAAGTAAAAACTTCAGAGGCTTTTTTTATGACTATACCAAACTAATACTTCAAAAACTTCTCCACCGGCTTTTCAATAGTATCAAAACGCCCACTTCTAACTTCCAACACTGCTAAGTTTCTTTGCAACAAACCATTTGGTAAAAATCTGAACAAGCCGTCAATTCCGTCGAAGCCATTTTTGCCATTGGCGTTGTAATTTATTAAATCAGTAACTTCGATATTTTTGCCGTTTTTTCTGTCGATCATTTCCGCAACCACCGCTACAGAATCATAAGCAATTGAGGCAAGTCTTGGCGGAAATTTATTGTAAGTTCCGTAATAAGATTTTTCTAATTTACGGAATCTCTTATTTTCAGGAGCCGCAAACCAAGCTCCAGAAAGGCTTAAATCATTAAGTGTAGAAATATCATCCCATTGGCTGGTGCCGATAATTTGAAATTCTCTTTCGTCTTTATTTTGATTTTTAATTGAAGCCACAATTTGTGATAAAGCTTTTCCAGAATCTGGAATCATAATCACTTGTGGATAAGAGCGATCATTATCACTAACTGCAGAGGTTTTATTTAATTTTCCTTTATTGCCTTTTCCTTCAGCAAGTCTCGAAGGCACTGTGAAAGAGCTTATAACACGAAGCACAGTTTTATCTAAATCGCGACCATTTGGTTGATAAACTTCTGAAACTATGAAATTTCCGTCTTTGGCTTTAACTGCTCTTTTAAGCAAATCAGTAATTGTTAAACCATATTGCGTGTTAGGCGCGATGATTGCGAAGTTGGTTTTTTCTTTGCCCAAAGCATAGCTAACAATTTTTTCAACTTGAGTTTCTGGCATCATGCCCGACAAAAAAATTGCGCTATTATTAGTAACTTTTCCCATCAATTTTTGATTATTGGAAAGCGAAATTACGATAATTTTATTAGCTTTAACATCTGCTTCAATCGCCTCAATAGATGGAGTAAAAACAGGGCCGATCACAACTTTAATATCCTTATCAATAATTTCTTTAAAAGCTTTAGCTGCTTCTTGAGGAGTGTCTTTGCTATCCACCAAAACCAACTCAATATTATTATTCACATCATTATCAAAAAGCGCTAAAGTGGCTGCGTTAAAAAGATGCCAGCCCAGTTCTTTATTTTTGCCAGAAAATGGTAAAAATAATGCCACTTTAACTTTCTTTTTATTGATTTTTGCAGTGTTTAATTCTCTAGATTCAAATTGATTATTCGCCCTTTGCTCAATTGGTTTGGGCTGTTTTTTTATAGTTATCGGAGCCTTTAATTTTGGATCTATTTCGGGATTTATTAAATGGCAACCGAAGATAAAAAACACCAAAAGAAATTTGGAATTTCGTAGAGATTTTTTGAATAAATTTTTCATGAAGCTTTTTGTTAATTTATGTAATTCTATATAGGCCTTTAAATTAGGCGTTGTCTAACAATAATCCCTTCTAGGTGTCAAACTAGTATTAGATTGGCTGCCAAAACATGTTTTGTAAAATAAATAAACAAGTTGACTATAAGACCAAGTTGCTCAACTAAATTTAAAAACCAAAAAATATGCAAGATTTTTCCCAACAACTTTCCAATCAAAAACTTGAAGCTGCGCTTTATGTGGTTGCAACTCCAATTGGCAATTTATTTGATATCAGCTTTCGCGCTATTGAAGTTTTGCAAAGAGCCGATTTTATAGTTTGTGAAGATAGTAGGATAACAATGAAACTCCTAAGACACTACAAAATTAAAGACAAAAAGCTGATTATCTATAATGATCATTGCGGAGAACAAGTGCGTGAGAAAATTTTAAATTTTCTAATTCAAGGAAATATAATTGCTTTGGTAAGCGACGCCGGAACGCCTTTAATTTCTGATCCAGGTTACAAATTAGTTCAATATTTACGCAAATATAATCAAAGAATCTCGCCAATTCCTGGATCTTCTTCATTGATTGCAGCGCTTTCAGCAAGTGGACTTGCTTGCGATAATTTTTTATTTTCTGGGTTTTTGCCAACCACCAAAATTCAAAGAATTAATACATTCAAAAATCTTCCTAAAAATTACACAGCAATATTTTTTGAATCGGCCAATCGCATCATGGCAACGCTTGAAAATATCGAAGAAGTTTTTGGAAATAGAAGAATTGCTTTGGGTCGCGAATTAACCAAAATGCATGAAGAGATTTTATCTGATGAAGCAAAAAATCTTGCAGAATTTTTAAATAAAAACCCACAAAAAATTTGTGGAGAATTTGTCGTTATAATTGAAAAAGCCGCCAAAGACGAAAAATCTTTAAGCAAAGATCAACTTATCGAAGCCATTGAAAAAGCGGTTGCTGCTGGATATTCCATCAAAGAATTATCACAAAATTTAGCGGATATTTACGATTTAAATAAAAAAGAAATTTACCAATTGGCTTTAGAAATTTCTAAAAAATGAAAAAACAAACTTACCAATTTGGAATTTTAGCTGAGAAAATCACGATGTGTTTCTTGCGTTTAAAAGGCTATAAAATTTTATTTTGGCGTTACAAAACTTTCTTCGGAGAAATTGATATTATCGCCAAAAAAGGTAAAATGATTGTTATTGTGGAAGTGAAAGCGAGAAAGTCGAAAAGCACAATTGAAGAGGTTTTGCATCCCAAACAAGTGGAGAGAATTAAAAGAGCGACAGAATTTTTCTTACTTAAAAATCCACAATTTCGTGGTTATCCAATTCGTTTTGATTTTCTTTTGGTGAATAAATTTTTATTGCCGAAGCATTATAAAAATTTTTGGTAGTTATTCTATCATCTGTCATTTCGAGCAAAGCGATAAATCTCCGGAGATTTATTCAGATTAAAGTCTAATAAGATTTCTCGCTTTGCTCGAAATGACAGCTTATAGAAATTTTTCCTAGTCAATGTGGTTGAATATTTAGAACGGAGTTATAATTTGCGCGATCTCTTTGTTGTGAAATATTCGTATTTAACAGCAAAGAACCCCTCATATCAGAATCTAATCTGATTATTTTTTAACAATTATTATACTCGAGTGAAATCAAAAAGTCCGACATCGACAAATTTCGATAAATTGTTTCGTATTAACGAACAAATTAAAGCCAGTGAAGTAAGGCTAATTGACCAAGACGGCAAAATGCTTGGGGTCGTTCCTATTTCTGAGGCAATTAAAATGGCTGAAGTTGTTGGCCTAGATGTGGTTGAGGTTTCTCCTAATGTTACTCCGCCAGTTTGTAAAATTTCAAACTTCGGCAAGATGAGATATGAGCTGCAAAAGAAAGCTTCTGACGCCAAGAAAAAACAAAAAATTGTTGAAACCAAAGAAGTTAAAATGTCATTCAACATTGGCAAAGGCGACTATGATGTAAAAATTAAACACACCAAAAAATTCATCGAAAAAGGTGATAAAGCTAAAGTAACTATCCGGATGAAAGGTAGAGAAATTACTCATCTTGAAATTGCTCAACAAATGATGGCAAATATTTTAATAGATACTGAAGAGTTTGCTAAACCAGAAATGGGTCCAAGATTGGAAGGCATGCAGATGGTAGTAATTCTTGTTAAAAAATAAAATCCCCGAGAATATATGGAAAAAATGCAAAATTTAATCGAGAGAATTATTGATATTTCTCGTTCTAAAAAACATTCAGAAAAATTTTCAACTAAGAATTTTGAGAATTTCGTAAAGAATTTTTATTTACAAAATCAAGGAATGGATTTTGTAAATTATTCTGAAGAAGAGCTTTATAATGCGGCTCTATTAAGTTTTGATTTTTTCTCAAAAAGAGAATTGGGTAAATTTAAAATTAGAATTTACAACCCAAGCAAAGACAAAGATGGTTTTGAATCTAGTCACACTTTTTTTGACATAGTTAATGATGACATGCCTTTCTTGGTTGATTCAATTGTCACTCATTTAAATAAATCTGACATCATTATCAAAAATATCATTCACCCAGTTTATTCTGTGGTTCGTGATGAGAAAGGTGTTTTGAAGGAAATTCTTCATGAAAAAGGTTCTAAGCAAGAATCTTTAATTCAGTTACATTTAGATAAAATTGTCTCTGCAACAAATATTCAAAATTTAGAAAAAGAAGTTACTAAACTTCTAGAAACCATCAATTTGGTGGTTACAGATTGGAAAGAAATGGTTGTTGCGGTTCAAAATTCTCAAGCCCAAATTGATAATGCTAAAAACTTAAATAAAAGCGCTGGTGAAATTAGCGAAATTAAAGATTTTATTTCTTGGATAATTGACGGAAATTTCATCTTACTTGGCACCAAAGAATTCGATATTAAAGAAGTTAAAAAAGGCGAATATCAACTTGAAGAAGTTAAAAATTCGGCACTTGGTGTTTTCAGATCTGAATATGAAGATCTTAGACCAAGAGTTTTAAATTCATCTTTTGGGGAAGTTAGCGATTCAGTTTCAAATCCATATGTGATCGAAATTTTGAAATCGCGTTACAAAACTTGCATCCATAAAATTTCAAGTGCGGAAAGAATCCGAATCCAAAAAATTTCTCCAGATGGCAAAATCATCGGGGAATATAGATTTGTTGGATTGTTCACAACTACAGCTTACAGCCAAAATCCAAATTCGATTCCTTTAATCAAAAATAAAATTGCTAAAGTTATTGCCGATTCTGGCTTCAATAAAGGCGGTCATAATTATAAAGATTTAGTTTCAATTTTAGAAAGTTATCCACGCGACGAATTATTCCAAATTAGTGCTGATGATTTGCTAAGAATCTCTACAGGAATTGTGGCAATTTGTGGCAGATCACAAGTTAGATTTTTTGCCCGCAAAGATAAATTTAGCCGCTTCGTTAGTTGCTTAATTTTCACTCCAAGAGATCGCAGTAATTCAGATTTAAGAGATAAAATTAAAGCTTACTTGGCCGATAATTATAAAGGCGAAGTTACAGATTCTTTCGTGCAAATCACTGAATCTAGATTAATCAGATTTCATGTAATTATCAGAACCGATAATGGCATTTCTGATGCTGTTGATGAAGCTAGAGTTGAATATGATTTAACCAACATGACCAAGGTTTGGAGCGATGATTTAAAAGAAACAATTCAAGCTAAATTTAATGAAGAGAAGCAAGCTTATTTATATGCCAAATATAAAAATGCTTTCTCAGTAAGTTATGTTAATCGCTTTGATTCAAGACGCGGAGCCATTGATATTGATAGAATTGAACAATGTTTAGAAAAAAAATCGACTTTGTTTAATCTTTACAAATCTTCTAATGTTTTAGATGAAGATGTCAGTGAACTTAAAATTTATAACCCACAAAAAGAGCTAATTCTTTCTGACATAATGCCGGTTTTAGAAAGCTTTGGTTTCAATGTTATTCAAGAATATACTTACACAGTTACTCCAGAAAATTTGGATGGCGGTAAATCAGATAAAAAAGTTTGGATTCATTATTTCCACTTAAATTTAAGCAAATCTGGCAGACTTCTTTCAGCTAAAACTAAAAATAATTTTGAAAAACTTATCTCATTAATTTGGGCGGGAATTTCAACCGTTGGGCCTTTGAACAAGCTTGTAGTGGCTGCAGATTTAAACTGGAAACAGATTTACATGTTGTCTGCTTACACAAAATATATTTATCAAGCTGGCTTTAGATATAACCAATCTTACATCGCCGATGTTTTGGTTAAATATCACAACATTACTAAACTTTTGGTTGAATTATTCGAAGCAAAATTCGACCCAAGTTTGAAAATTCCTTTGTCAGAAAGACAAAAGAAGATTGATAAAATCTCTGCTCAAATTGAAGAAGGTTTGACTAAAGTTACTGATATTACAAATGACGCGGTAATTAAAAAAATCTTCAACGCAATCAAGGCAACGCTTCGCACCAATTATTATCAAAATAATGATGGTGTGTTTAAAGGTTACATTTCTCTTAAATTTGATTGCAAAGAGGTTTCTGATCTTCCACTTCCACTTCCTTATGCAGAAATATTTGTTTATTCAGCAAAAGTTGAAGGCATCCATTTACGCGGTGGTAGAGTAGCTCGTGGTGGACTTCGTTGGTCAGATCGTCACGAAGATTTTCGTACAGAAGTCTTGGGTTTAATGAAAGCTCAAATGACTAAAAATGCTGTAATCGTGCCAGTTGGTTCTAAAGGTGGATTCGTGGTTAAAAAACCAACAGATGGTTTAACTAGAGATGAAATTCAACAAGAAGGCATCGAATGCTATAAAACATTCTTACGCGGTTTGTTAGATTTAACTGACAATGTAATTAACGGCAAAATTGACTCCCCACAAAATTCTGTGATGTTTGATGTAGCTGATCCTTATTTGGTGGTTGCAGCGGATAAAGGAACTGCAACTTTCTCAGATATAGCGAATTCTATTTCTGCCGAATATAATTTTTGGCTTGGAGACGCTTTCGCATCAGGCGGCTCAGTTGGTTATGACCATAAAAAAATGGGTATCACTGCTAAAGGTGCTTGGATTTCTGTGCAAAGACATTTCCGCGAAATGGGAATCGATACTCAAACTCAAGATTTTACTTGTGCTGGTATTGGTGATTTGGCAGGCGATGTATTTGGTAATGGCATGCTTCTTTCTGAACATATCAAAATGGTCGCGGCATTTAACCATATGCATATTTTCCTTGATCCAAATCCAAATTCTGCAACATCTTTCAAAGAGCGCGTTCGCATGTTTAACTTGCCGCGCTCAAGTTGGGCTGATTACAACGCTTCTCTGATTTCAGAGGGGGGAGGAATTTTTGAAAGAAGCACCAAAGTAATTAAAATTACTGAACAAGTTAAAGCTGTTTTAGATATTACTGAAGATGAGTTAACTCCAAAAGATTTAATCAAAGCCATCTTAAAATCTAAAGTAGATCTATTATGGAATGGCGGTATCGGAACTTATGTAAAAGCTTCTGATGAATCTCACCAAGATGTAGGAGATCGCGCTAATGACGATCTTCGTATCAATGGCAACGAGCTTAGATGTAAAGTTATAGGCGAGGGTGGAAATTTAGGATTCACTCAAAAAGGTCGTATCGAATATGCTCTAAATGGTGGCCGCATCAACACTGACGCCATGGATAACTCGGCAGGTGTAGATTGTTCAGATCATGAAGTGAATATTAAAATTGCTTTGACTCAAGCTTTACGCAGCAAAAAACTTACTTTAGGAGAAAGAAATAAAGTCTTGGAATCAATGACAGACAATGTTTCAGACTTAGTTTTGGCTGATAATAGATTGCAAACTCAAGCTATTTCAATCGCTTCTTTCCAAGGCGCCTCAGCTTTGAATGAACAAGCGCAATTTTTGAGCAAGTTAGAAAAAACAGGATTACTAAATCGCAAAATTGAATTTTTACCTTTCAAAAAAGATATCGATAAAAAACAAATCGATCGCATTGGCCTTTCTAGACCTGAGCTATGCGTGATGTTGTCATATTCTAAGATGGATATTTACAACAATATTCTGGCCTCAAATTTGGTGAAGGATAAATATTTCTCTCATGATTTATTTTCTTATTTCCCAACTTTAATGCAGAAAAAATTTGTTGAAGAAATTGAAGGTCATCAACTTAGAAATGAAATTATAGCAACTCAAATTACCAACTTCGTAGTTAACAGAACTGGTATCACTTTTGTAAATCAAATTTGTCAAGATAGCGGATTTGGTATTGTTGATGTGGTTAAATGTTTAATCATCGCTTGTGACTCTTTCAGACTTCACGAAGTATGGGAAGAAATTGAAAATTTGGATGGAAAAATTAATACCGATATTCAAGCCCAAATGTTCTTACATTCGAACAAACTTCTTGAAAGATCAGTTTTGTGGCTGCTTAGAAACCAATCCAAAGGCAATATCACAGCTAGTATCACTCGCTTCAAGAAAATTGCTGATGAATTATCAGGAATCTTGTCAGAAGTTCTAGCTAAGGCTTCGAAAGAATCTTTCGAAAGAAAAGTTGAAAGATATTGCGTAAGTAATGTTGATCGCAAATTAGCTATTAGAATTGCTTCAATGGATCCTTTGGCATCAACTTTCGACATCGCAGAAATTTCTGCTGAATCGCATTTTGATCTAAAATCTATTGCCAAAATCTATTTCGCTGTGGGAACAAGATTCTCATTAAAATGGTTGCGCAGCAAGGTTTCAAACTTGTCTTACGAAAATCCTTGGCAAAAACTTTCAAGTAAAACAATTCTTGAAGATCTTTATACTTACCAAATGAACATCGCTAAGCGCGCAGTTATTTCTAGTAAGAATGACAGTAATGTTTTTGAAGAAAATTCTTTAGAAGGTTGGATTAAAACCGTGAATTTCTTGGTAGAAAGATTTGATAACTTCATTTCCGATTTAAAAGAAAATCCAAATCCAGATATTTCAGTTTTCATCGTAGCTTTAAATCGCTTGAAACCTTTAGTCAGTTAGTTTTATTGTGTTCTCCTGCTTTAAAGGAGAACGCGATTTTCGCGGTCGTGGCGGAATTGGTATACGCGCAACATTGAGGTTGTTGTGGGGTAAAACCCGTGGAAGTTCAAATCTTCTCGACCGCACCATCCTAAGCTTCTCAAACTTCGGTTGGCAGACCACTTTGATTAATAAATAAACCAAATACACATCTATGAAACTTCTCGTCTTAAAAGAAATCGCAGCTAATGAAAATCGTGTAGCGCTTACTCCTGATGTGATTTCTAAATATCAAAAATTTGGTGTAGAAGTTTTTATAGAGCAAGTTGCTGGTGAAAAATCAGCTATTTCTGATGAGCTTTATGTGAAGCAAGGTGCCAAAATCATTTCTAATATTGATGAAGTTTTGCCAGAAATTGATGTGATTATTTCGGTGCAAAGAACAGAAGTTAATCTGAGTAAAATCAAACAAGGCGTGGTCTTCATCGCGCTTTTAAATCCACATTTCCAAAAAGAAAAAATCGCTGATTTTGCTTCCGCAAATATTTCGGCTTTTTCTTTAGAATTATTACCAAGAACTAGCCGCGCTCAAGCCATGGATGTGCTTTCATCTCAAAGTAATTTGGCTGGATATAGAGCTGTTATTGATGCGGTTTATGAATTGCCAAAAATAGTTCCAATGATGATGACTGCTGCGGGAACAATTTCTGCGGCTAAATTTATGATTCTAGGCGCAGGTGTTGCAGGCCTTCAAGCCATTGCAACAGCTAAAAGACTTGGTGCAATTGTTTGCGCTTTTGATGTTCGTGCAGCTGCTAAAGAACAAGTGCAAAGCTTAGGCGCCAAATTTATCGAAGTGAAAGTTGAAGGCTCTGAAGCCAATGACGGCGTATATGCAAAAGAAGTTAGCGAAGATTATAAAAAACGCCAAGAGCAGCTTTTAAAAGACACAATTCAAACTCAAGATGTGGTTATCACAACAGCTTTAATTCCAGGTAAAAAAGCTCCAATTCTTCTTACTGAAGATATGGTGAAAGTTATGAAACCTGGTGCATTAATTATCGACTTAGCTGCAGTAAATGGCGGCAATTGCGCTTTGACTGAAGTTAATAAAATTATCGAAGTAAATGGCGTAAAAATTATCGGTTACGAAAATTTCCCAAGCCGTGTTGCCGCAGACGCCAGCAAATTGCTTGCTAAAAATATTCTGAACTTTTTTGAACTTCTTATTAGCAAAGAAAATAATTCTCTGGCAATAAATCTTGAAGATGATTTGGTTAAATCAACCCTTGTTTCTCACTCAGGAAAGGTAACTTTAGCTTAAAACAACATGGTGACTGAAAAAAAATATGACAGCACTTATGAATCAGAATTTGGGATTGATCAAAATAT
>CAMCME010000012.1 GCA_945875925.1 Rickettsia typhi
TTTGATCGTAACTTCTTTTTTCTGCACCACCTGATTTAGACAAATATGTCGTGATTGCAGCTGTTAATGTTGTTTTACCGTGATCAACGTGGCCGATTGTGCCGATGTTAACATGGGGTTTGTTGCGTTGGAAGACTTGTTTGGTCATAATACAGACTTTTTTCAAATTAATAATTGTGTACGAACAAGTCGCACATTTACTCTCAAGAGACGCCTCAACACATCAATTATCATTGATTTCAAATTGATATATAAAGGCTTTTGGATTTTTTTAAGCTTAAACTGCGGCTACTTCTATACTAATAATGAGGTCGCGCAATCTAAGAATCGAGAAATAAAAAGCAAATAAAAATCTTTTATTTCGAAATCATCATAACGGCCTTGAAACAAAGCCGTTATTTTAATTAACGATTATAATACATTTCGAACTCAATTGGATGAGGTGTTTGCTCATATCTTTCAACTTCTTTCAATTTTAAAGCGATGTAAGAATCAATTTGCGCATCATTGAAAACTCCACCAGCAAGCAAGAAAGTTCTGTCTTTATCCAAAGAAACCAAAGCATCACGAAGTGAACGAGAAACTGTTGGAATTTTTTTCAATTCTTTTTCTGGTAGGTGATATAGATCTTGATTTCTAGGATCTCCAGGATGGATTTTATTTTTAATTCCATCAAGACCAGCCATTAAAAGAGCTGCGAAAGTTAGATAAGGATTGGCTGCAGGATCTGGGAAACGAGTTTCAATTCTACGAGCTTTTTCGTTAGTAACATGTGGAATACGAATAGAAGCAGAGCGGTTTTTTGACGAGTAAGCCAAAAGAACTGGAGCTTCATATCCCGGAACTAATCTTTTGTAACTATTGGTAGTTGGGTTCGCGAAAGCATTGATTGCTTTTGCATGTTTGATGATACCACCGATGTAATAAAGAGCTAATTCTGAAAGATTAGCATGTTCTTTACCCATGAATAAATTTTTACCATCTTTCCAAATTGATTGGTGCACATGCATTCCAGAACCGTTATCTCCAAAGATTGGTTTTGGCATGAAAGTTGCAGTTTTGCCATAAGATTGGCAAACATTGTGAATCACATATTTGAATTTTTGGATATTGTCAGCCGTTTCAGTAAGAGTGCCATATTTAAATCCAAGTTCAAATTGTGCATTTGCAACTTCGTGATGATGTAAAAGCGGAGTAATTCCAACTTCGCGCAAAGTTTCAATCATTTCTGATCTAATATCTTGGCCAGTATCTAGTGGAGTTGGATCAAAATAAGCACCTTTAACTGAAGATCTGCGAGCTAAGTTACCTCCTTCATAAGCACGGTTTGTGTTATGTGGACCTTCTTCTGAATCGATAAAATAAGAACTTGCATGAGGTAAATTTTGGAAACGCACATCGTCAAATACGAAAAATTCTGGTTCTGGACCAAAATAAGCAACATCTCCAATTCCACTTTCTTTCAAATATTTCTCAGCTTTTCCGGCAGTATATCTTGGATCTTTTTCATATCCTTCGCCAGTTTGTGGTTCAATAATATCGCAAGTAACCACTAAAGTTGGAATAGTTGTGAATGGATCAACGAAAGCAGTTTCTGCCCTTGGAAGCATGATCATGTCTGATTCATTAATTTCTTTCCAAGCAGGCACTGAAGATCCGTCAAATGAAACACCTTTGGTCATTTCTTCTTCACCAACGGTATCAGCGCAGTGGCTAATATGCATCCATTTTCCATCGTAATCAGTGAAACGAAAATCAACGAATTTAATATTATTATTTTTGATCATCTCAGAAATATGAGAAAAGCCAGAAGCCTTAGACATGTAGTTACCAGAAATTAAATTTAGATTTGGAAAAACAGGGAGTAACGGCAGAAGTTTTTTCTACCGATCTTTTTGTTGAAGATGGGACTAATTTTTTAACTTTTAGACTTTCAAAAGTATAGGGGTTTTTTAGATATTTTTGATAAATAATTTTTAATTAGTGTGAAGAAGAGTTTTTGATTGATTTTTTTAATTACATCTTTAGAAAGCGCCCTCCGATTTTAAATTCGGTTTAAATTTGCTTACGAAATACATTAATTTGTTTTTTCGGCATTTTACTTCCAAAAGTTACAAGTTTTTGCGCGCCCTTAGCTCAGCTGGATAGAGCAACAGCCTTCTAAGCTGTAGGTCAGACGTTCGAATCGTCTAGGGCGCACCACTTTATTTTTCCTCTTTTCTTTCTCTCTCCAAAAATCGCCGTTCCAATTCTGATATAATTCGCATTCATCGCAATTGCTTCAGCGAAATCTGAACTCATTCCCATTGAAAGATTTTTTAAATTATTTTCATCGGCTAATTTTTTTAGTAATGCAAAATATGGCGAAGGCAACTCATAAGATGCTGGAATGCACATTAGACCAGTAACATTTAAGCCACATTCATCGCGAGAAAACTTAACAAATTCTTTTAAATCTTGCGGCAAAATTCCGCCTTTTTGTGGTTCTTCACTGATATTAACTTGAATAAAAATTTCAGGATTTTTCCGCTGTTTCGCAATTTCTTTTTTTAAAGTAAGCGCCAATTTTTCACTGTCTAAAGTTTGAATGACATCAAATAAATCAACTGCTTCAGCTGTTTTATTGCTTTGTAAATTTCCAATGAAATGTAATTTTATTTCAGGAAATTTTTGTTTAATTTCTGGCCATTTTTCCCCAGATTCTTTGATATAATTTTCACCAAAAATTTTACATCCCAAAGCAATTGCTTGATAAATTTTTTCAACTTTTTGCGTTTTAGAAACTGCGATTAAATTGACTTTTGACTTGTCTTTTGAGTAGAGCTTGCAAGCTTGTTTGATCTTAATATTGATCAATAATAAATTGCGTTCAATTTCTCGTGAAATTTCATTAATAATTTTGTTTGTCATGAATCAGAAAGTTGTGTTTGAGATAAAAAAATTTGAGATAAAAAATAAAAGAAAAAATCTTCCAGCAACTGTTTTTTTTACAGATCGCAAAAAAATCTCTGCGGCAAATTGCGATCTTGAATCAACAATTAAAAACTTGCCGAAACACTCTGCCATCATAGTTCGCGAATATGATTTAAACAAACAAGATCGCGAAATTTTTGCACAAAAAATTATCTCTTTAGCAAGACCATTAAGTCTCAAGGTTTTAATTGGAAAAGATATTATTTTAGCAAAAAAACTTAAAAGTGACGGTGTGCATTTTTCTGATTTTGATCATTTGCCTTTGCAAGCTTTGAGAAAAAAATCTTTCCCAAAAAAATTTATTTTTAGCTTTTCTTGTCACAATTTAAAATCGGTTTTGAAGGCCTCCAAATCACAATTTGACATGGTTTTCATTTCGCCAATTTTTCCAACCACAAGTCATTTAAGTACAAAAAATTTAGGCCTAATTAATTTGGCAAAAATTTCTTTGAAAACTAAAAAGCCACCTTATTGTCTCTCTTCACTTTACGCTTTGGGCGGAGTCAATTCATCGAACATTTCATCGCTTAGAAAGCTCAACTTATCAGGCCTTGCTGCAATCAATTTATTTTTAAGGTAATAATGAAAATTACACCGGTTATATTATCTGGCGGTTCTGGAACAAGATTATGGCCACTTTCTCGCAATCTTAATCCGAAACAATTTCTTAATATTTTTGGAGAAAACTCTCTTTTTCAAAAAGCAGCTTTGCGCGTAAAAAATTCTGAAAATTTTTATGCGCCAATCATTATTTGTAACAATGAACATCGCTTCATTGCAGCGGAAGAATTACAAAAAATTAAAATTACTCCGAAATCAATAATGCTCGAATCAAATGGCAGAAACACAGCTCCAGCTATTGCAGTTGCAGCTTTGGATGTGATTGATAAGAAAGAAGATGATCTGATTTTAGTAATGCCTTCTGATCATATTATTAATGATGAAGAGCAATTTATTGCTCAGGTAAAATCTGCTGCAAAGGCTGCAATGCAAGGATATTTGATAACTTTTGGAGTTGTTCCAAATAAACCAGAAACAGGTTATGGCTATATCAAAAAAAGTAAAAAATTAAAAGATTTTTCAGAAATTTTTGAAGTTGAAAAATTTATTGAGAAGCCTTCAAAACAAGTAGCTGAAGATTTCTTGAAAAGTGGAGAATATTTATGGAATAGCGGAATCTTCATGTTTAGAGCTTCTGTTTATTTAGAACAACTTCAAAAATTCCAAAAAGATATTTTTATTTCTTGCTGCGGCGCTTACAGCAAAGCGGAAAAAGATTTAGATTTTATCAGATTATTTGCCGAAGATTTTGAAAAATGTACAAATATTTCTATCGATTATGCCATCATGGAAAAAGCAGAAAAAGTTGCTGTAGTGCCTGTGGATATTGGTTGGTCAGATGTTGGAAGTTGGCAAGCAATTTCAGAAATTGTCGAAAAAAATGAAGATGGAAATAGTTTAATTGGCGATGTTGTTGCTCTTGAAACGCAAAATTGTTACATCAATTCTAAGAATGGAATCGTTACTACTATTGGCCTCAAAGACCTTATTATCATATCTTTGAAAGATGCCGTTTTGATTGCAAATAAAAATAATTCTCAAGATGTAAAAAAATTATTTGAGATTTTAAAAAGCCAAAAAAGAGATGAATGCAATTCTCATACCAAAACTTTGCGCCCGTGGGGAAGCTTTGAAACAGTTGATTTGAGTGATCGTTTTAAAGTTAAAAGAATTTCTGTAAAACCAAAATCTTCTTTGTCTTTACAAATGCATAATCATCGCGCTGAACATTGGGTGGTGGTGAAAGGCACGGCCCATGTGACTTGCGGCAGTAAAGCATTTATCTTAACTGAAGATGAATCAACTTATATTCCTGTTGGAAAAAAACATCGTCTTGAAAATAAAGGTCAAATTCCTCTAGAAATTATCGAGGTTCAAACTGGTGCTTATCTAGGTGAAGACGATATTATCAGATTCAGCGATATTTACGGAAGATAATAGGAATGCAAATTTTTTGGATAATTTTACATCAAGAATTTGTTTTAGCGGGTAAAAATTTAGCAAAAATTTTACAGAATTTTTTATTCTTTTTTATCTCGCTTTCGATTTTCTTTCTCATCTCGCAAAATCAACAAAATCAACTTTCCTCGCCATTCTTATCCATCGATATAATTTTATTTTGTTTGGTTTTTAGTTTGATTTTTTCTAACAGCGATTTTCTTCATGAAGATGTTAGAGATGGAACTCTTGATCAAATTATAATTTTACAGCCCAATTTAGAGATTTTTATCTTAGCTAAAATGCTGGGAAATTGGCTGATTCTCATCATGCCAATTTTAATTTTTATACCTTTTGTCAATCTAGCAATTGGCTTTAATCAAAGCTTCGCGACTGATTTTGCCATTTTAGCTGCAATATCAAGTTTAACTATAAATTTCATTTGTGCTTTTTGTGGATCTCTGGGAGTTGCAAAAAATAAATCGCCAATGATTGCAATTTTAGCTTTGCCTTTAATCATTCCAATTTTGTTAATTCTTTGCGGCAGCTTTTCTAGCGAAGGGATTTCAAAGGATGATTTTTATGAAGCGCTGAGAATCTTATCGGGGATTTGTATTTTTATAGGGTCTATTTGCGTGTTTGCGACGGCGAAGATTATGAAGATTATTTCTGAGTAGCCATAATTATAACATCTGCAATCTCGAACGAAGTGAGAGATCTCATTAGTTTATCTGCCAAGACTGATGAGATCTCTCACTTCGTTCGAGATGACAGGGTCGTATTTATTCCAATAAAAAAGGGCAGATTTTCATCTGCCCTTCCTTTAAAAAAACTCAAAAACAAATCCTAAAACTAAACCTCAAATTCCATAATAACTTGGCCGATACCAACTGGTTCGCCTTCGTTAAATTTGATCTTTTTAATCACCACATTGTGATCAGTGCGAATCGAATTTTCCATCTTCATCGCCTCAATAATCACAAGCTCTTGACCAGCTTTTATTTCTTCGCCTTCTTGAGCTTTAAAGCGAATAATTTTTCCAGTAATTGGTGAAGTTAAATTTACTGGTTTAGCATTTTTCTGAATTTTTGGCATGAATTTATTAAGCTCAGCATTTCTTGGTGACATTACAGTAACAAAGGCGTCCGAACCTGAATATTGCAATAAATAACTTCCAGTTAAATTATTATCTCTGATTTTCACACCGATTTCTTTGCCGTTAACAGTGCCTCGGAAAAGCTTTTCACCATTGTTCCACGAAGATTGCAGATCGATTTCATTTTTGTTACATTCAATTCTCACATGGTCTGAAGATCTATCTAATAAGTTAACCAAATAAGATTTCTCATCAATCATCACAACCCAACGATCCGAAATTTGTTTTTCTCTGTGACTTAATTTTCCTGAAATTCGGCTATTTCTTTCGAAATTATGAAGAAACACATGCATTGCAGTTGCGATAAGAACTTCTTCTGCAGCTGAATCGATTTCATTTCCTGAGAATCCTTCCGGAAATTCTTCTTTGATGAAACTGGTAGAGATGTTTCCTGAAACAAATTTTTCGTTACGCATGATTGTTTCAAGGAAACTGATATTGTGAGAAACGCCTCCAATAGCAAAACTTCCAAGCGCTTGACGCATATGCTCAATTGCTTCATTACGATTTTTTCCGTAAGAACAAAGTTTAGCGATCATAGCATCATAAAACATACTAACTTCACCACCTTCATATACACCTGAATCAACGCGTACATTTTCGCCTTCCTGAGGCTCGATATAAAGATTTATACGACCGCTTGATGGTAAGAATCCGCGAGATGGATCTTCAGCATAAATACGAGATTCCATCGCCCAGCCGTTAAGTTTCACATCCTCTTGTTTGAAAGGTAAAGTTTCACCAAGAGCGATTTTGATCATCAATTCCACAATATCTAAACCAGTAACAAGCTCGGTTACAGGATGCTCAACTTGCAAGCGAGTATTCATTTCAAGGAAATAGAAATTTCTATTTTTATCCATGATATATTCGATGGTGCCAGCTGAATAATAACCAACTTTCGCTGCCAATGCTTTTGATTGTTCATACATTTTTTGACGAGTTTCTTCGTTCAAAAATGGACTTGGCGCTTCTTCAATAACTTTTTGGTTGTTGCGCTGAATTGAACATTCTCTCTCACCTAAACAAACTGTGTTGCCTTGTTTGTCGGCAATTACTTGAATTTCAATATGTCTTGGATTTTCGATAAATTTTTCGATGAAAATACGATCATCAGAAAAACTATTACGAGCTTCATTTGATGCAGATAAAAATGCTTCTGACATTTCTTCTTTTTTCCACACAACTCTCATCCCTTTTCCTCCACCACCAGCAGAGGCTTTAACCATAACTGGATAGCCAATTTTTTCGGCGATTTCGGCAGCTTCTACATCATCTTTAATAACACCCATATGCCCTGGAACTGTGCTAACTCCAGCTTCAATCGCAATTTTCTTTGATTGAATTTTGTCTCCCATCATTTCAATCGAGTAAACTGAAGGACCAACAAATGTTACGCCATTTTTTTCTAGCTCATTTGCAAAAGCGCGATTTTCAGATAAAAATCCATAACCTGGATGAACTAAATCAGCGCCAGTTTTTTTGATTGCAGCTAATATTTTATCAACATTTAAATAACTTTGAGAAGATGGCGAAGCGCCAATATTCACAGCTTCATCCGCCATTTGCACAAAAAGAGAATTGGTGTCGGCGTCAGAATAAACTGCAACGGTTTTGATACCTAATTTGCGGCAAGTTTTAATAATTCGACAAGCAATTTCGCCACGATTGGCAATCAATAATTTATGTGATTTTTGCATTGAGAAAGTTGAATTGATTTACTGGATTGTAATGCTAATGATGTATTCACGAAGAAGCGGCGCATGCTAAATCTGAAGATAAAAAAATCAAACTAAATCTCTTTTTAACTCCTATTTAAAACCATGATTCCACCCCTCAAAAAATATGTCAGCCTTACGCGCATTGATAGCCCAACCGGAATTGCTTTGTTATTTCTGCCATGTCTTTTTGGCATTTCTCTGTCGCTAAAAAAAACTACTTTAAATTTCTCCGAAACATTTTGGATAATTTTTCTATTCGGCCTTGGCTCAATAATCATGCGCTCTGCTGGCTGTGTAATTAATGATATCTTTGATCAAAAATTTGATGCGCAAGTGCAGCGCACAAAAAATCGTCCTTTAGCTGCAAAAAAAGTTACTACATTTGAAGCCTTACTGCTGCTGGCTTTTTTGTTGTTTCTGAGCTTGATAATTTTACTGCAATTCAACCAAAATACAATTCTATCTGGCCTTGTAGCCCTAGTTCTTGCAGCCACTTATCCACTAATGAAACGCATCACTTATTATCCACAAATTTTTCTAGGTCTTGCTTTTAATTTTGGAATTTTAATGTCGGCTCTGGCAATTCTTGACTCCCTAGATTTCAGCTTTTTTACTCTATATTTCTCGGCCATAATTTGGACTTTAATTTACGACACAATTTATGCATTTCAGGATATTGAAGATGATCTAAAAATTGGCGTAAAATCTAGCGCCATAAAATTCTCAGAAAATCCTAAACAAATTTTACTTTTCTTAACTCTTATAATGTTTCTTAGCCTTTGTTATTTGGGCTTGAGGGAGTTTTTTAGATTTAGTTTTTTTCTAATAAATCTTGGCGCTTTTACTTTATTAATGACCAAAATTGCCAATTGCGATTTTACAAAACCTGAAGCTTGTTTAAAAATTTTCAAAGATAATTTTTGGATCGGAATTTTAATTTTAACCGCAATATTTTTAGGATAATGAAAGTTGGATTATTCGGCGGTAGTTTTAACCCCGCTCATCAAGGACATCTTCATATCAGTAATTTGGCGGTTAAAAAACTGGCCTTAAATCAAATTTGGTGGATTCCGACTAAACATAATCCATTCAAGGAAAAATCAATTTATTCTGACTATCAAACTCGCTTTCGGGGCTGCGAAATTTTAACCAAAAACAATCCTAAAATTTATCTAAAAAAATTTGATGAAATTCAGACAGAAAAACTGATAAAAAAATTACAAAATAAATATCCAAATTATCAATTTTTTTGGATCGCCGGAGCCGATAATTTACCGAGATTGCATGAATGGGATAATTTTAAAAATTTGATGAAATTGTTACCTTTTGCAATTTTTAGTCGTGAGAATTTTGCATCAAGAATTTCTCGCACTAAATCTTTTAAAATTTATTCAAAATTAACACATTCTGCTAAAAAGCTGCCCAAATTTTTAGTTTTCAGAACAAAAAATATTAATATCTCCTCAACCGAAATTAGAAAAAATTTAAATGTTTGATTATATTGTCGACACCCATTGCCACTTAGACCTTGTTGAGAAACAAGGCTTAAATTTGGAAGAAGTTATAAAAAATTCTCTGGATAATCGCGTTAAAGTTTTGCAAACAATCTGCACCCGAATCTCCGAGATTGATAAGATTTTATATTACGCTGACAAACATTTTTTTGTTTATGCATCTCTTGGAATTCATCCAAATAATGTTGATGAAGAAGCAAAAGTTACGGCGAAAGAAATTTTAGGGCTTTGTGCAAAACATCCGAAAATTATTGGTATTGGCGAGACTGGTCTTGATTATTATTACAAGACTGCCGATCAACAAAATCAAAAAGTTAGCTTTATTGAACATATTAAAGCCTCTCAAGAAAATGATTTGCCTGTAATTATTCATAGTCGTGATGCCGATTTAGATATGATTGAAATTCTTAGATCGCAGCAGAAAAATAAAAACTTCCCTGCTTTGCTGCATTGCTTTTCAAGTTCAGAAGATTTAGCGCGCGCCGCTTTAGATTTGGGAATTTATATTTCTATTTCTGGAATTGTTACTTTCAAAAATGCTTTGGATTTACAAAGAATCGTAAAATTTGTGCCACTTGATATGTTATTAGTTGAAACTGATTCTCCATATTTAGCACCAGTTCCTTATCGCGGAAAAACTAATCAACCTGCTTATACAAAAAATGTCGCAGAATTTATTGCAGAATTAAAAGGTTTAGATTTGGAAGAAGTTATTAACCAAACCACTTCAAACTTTTTTACAACCTTTAAAAAAGCTGTAAAATTATGAAGAAAAATAATTTTATGGCTGAGGCTTTAAATGAAGCAAAATTAGCTCTTGCTGAAAAGGAAGTTCCAGTTGGCGCGGTGATTGTGGAAAATGGAAAAATTATTGCCAGAAGTCATAATCAAAATATATCTCTTAAAGACCCAACTGCTCATGCAGAAATTTTAGTTCTAAGACAAGCCGCTTTGCTTAAAGACTCACCACGACTTAATAATTGCGATCTTTATGTAACTTTAGAGCCTTGTCCAATGTGTGCTTCGGCAATCTCGCTAGCCAGAATTAGAAGAGTTTATTACGCCGCTTCTGATGTGAAATCTGGTGGAGTTGAAAATGGTCCCAAAATTTTCAATAGCAGCTCATGTCATCACAAACCAGAAACTTATTCTGGAATTGCTGAAGAAGAATCAAAAGAAATTTTAGTAAATTTCTTCAAATCAAAAAGATAATCAAGATCGCAAAGACGACTTTTTTATATGTTTCACATGAAACTATTTGACAGGGTAAAAAAGATTTTTAGATTGTTTAAAGTTCTTATTTAAATATCGAAAATAAAAATCCAGCAATGACTTATTCGCAAAAAAGAGCAAAGATTTTTTCCATCGTTAACCAAAAAGGTGGAGTTGGAAAAACCACAACTGCTGTAAATTTGGCCGCAGCTTTTGCCGCCCAAAAACAGAAAGTTCTTCTCATCGACTTAGACCCCCAAGGCAATAGCAGTACAGGATTTGGAATCTCTCAATCTCAAAGACAGAAAACAATTTATGAAGTTTTAATTTCAGAATGTTCTGCCAAAAACTCAATCATTCCCACTAATATTGCTGGCTTAAATATCATTACTTCAACCGTTGATTTATCAGCTTGTGAAATTGAATTAGTAAATATCAAAGACAGAGAATTTGTTTTGCGCAGCGCTTTAAGTGAAATTATTTATGACTATGATTATATTTTAATCGACTGCCCTCCTTCTCTTGGACTCTTAACTATCAATGCACTTACCGCTTCTGATTCGGTAATGATTCCAATGCAATGTGAATTTTTTGCTCTAGAAGGATTAAGTCATTTATTGACTAGTTTGGATTTGATTAAAGAAAACTTAAATCATGATTTAAGAATCAGCGGCATCATTTTAACCATGCATGACCGCAGAAATAAATTGACCGAACAAGTTGAAATTGATGTGAGAAGCTTTTTACAAGATAAGGTTTTTACGCATACAATTCCAAGAAATGTAAGAATGTCAGAAGCTCCTTCACATGGAGTTCCTGGTATAATTTATGATCCGAGATGTACTGGATCTGTTGCTTATGTAAAATTGGCAACTGAAATTTTGGAAAGAGAATCGCAAAAATAGTTTCACATGAAACATTAATAAAAGGTATTTATGAAAGAATTAAACACGCAAGAGAAAAAATTAGGACGCGGATTATCAGCTTTGCTTGGTGAAAGCAGAGTTAAAAAAGAAGAATCTTTTCCTCAGAATAAAGATTCAAGAGAAGCTGTTGATTTAGTTGCCATGAATAAAATTACGGCCGGAATTTATCAGCCAAGAAAAAATTTTAATCATGATGAATTAGCTGAATTATCAGAATCAATTAAAGAAAATGGTCTGATTCAACCAATCATTTTACGCAAATCTGACGATGATGATCATTATGAAATCATCGCTGGAGAAAGAAGATTTCGCGCAGCAAAAATGGCTGGCCTTACTAGAATTCCTTCGATCATAAAAAAACTTAATAATCACGAAGCTTTAGAATTAGCGATTATTGAGAATGTTCAAAGAAGTGATTTATCTCTAATTGAAGAAGCTGCTGGATATAAACAATTGCTTGAAGAATTTTCTTACACTCAAGATCAAGTTGCTAAAAAAGTTGGTAAAAGCAGAAGTCACATCACTAACCTTTTGAGACTTTTAACTTTGCCTCAAATTGTTCGTGAATTGCTAGATAAAAAATTGATTTCAATGGGACATGCTAGAGCAATAATTAACTCTAATGATCCTGAAGTTTTGGCACAAAAAATTGTTGATGAATCTTTAACTGTTAGAAATACTGAAGATTTAGTGCGTGATGAAAAGGTTGAAAAAGTTAGAAATAACACTCTTTTGGTTAGAACTGAGTCAAAAATAAAATATGTAAATAGCGAATATTTATCTAAAGTTGAGACTGAACTTGCAGAAGTTCTAAATATGGAAACCAAAATCTCTTATAATTCTCTAAAAAATAGCGGTAAAATTATTATCAAATTCTCTGAGTTAGAGGAAATTCAACAGTTAATCGCAAATTTAAAGGACTAATCCATGAATCTTACAGCACATTCTTATTTATCAGAAATTGAAACTTACAAACCTGGTAAAGCTAAGGTTGGTAATAACAGTAATATTGTAAAATTATCTTCTAATGAGAACGCTCTTGGCTCTAGCCCGAAAGCTTTTGAAGCTTATACAAAACATGCTAAAGAAATGTTTCGTTATGCAGATGGATCTTGCAGTAGTCTTCGTGAAGCAATTGCTAAGAAAAATAAAATTGACGCTGGCAAAATAGTTTGCGGCGCTGGTTCTGATGAAATTTTAGCTCTTCTTACCGCTGCTTTTGCTGGAGTTGGCGATGAAATTATTTATAGCGAACATGGATTTTTAATGTATCCAATTTCTGCCAAAAAAGTTGGGGCTGTGGCCATTAAAGCTAAAGAACATAATCTTAAGACCAATATTAATAATGTTTTAGCTGCCATCACCAAAAAAACTAAAATTATTTTTATCGCCAATCCAAATAATCCAACTGGCTCTTATTTGACTGATGCCGAAATTGCTAAATTAATTAACGGCACGCCGAAGGATGTGTTAATTGTTTTAGATCATGCTTATGAAGAATTTGTCGGAGTTTCGGATTATCCAAATGCCATCAAATTAGTTAATGATCATGAAAATGTGGTTGTGACTAGAACTTTCTCAAAGATTTATGGATTAGCAAGCTTGCGCATCGGCTGGTGTTATAGTTCTTTAAAAATTGCGGACATTCTTAATAAAGTGCGCGGACCATTCAATGTTGGAGGTCCCGCTCAATTTGCGGCTGTTGCAGCTTTGGAAGATGAAGAATTTGCAGAAAAATCGATTAAACATAATAAAAAATGGTTAAAAATTCTTTTCAAAGAATTTGCCGATATTCCTAAAATTCACGCCTATCCGTCAGTTGCAAATTTTATATTGTTAGATTTTGCAACTCTTGATTTCTGCCAAAAAGCTAATGAAACCTTGCTTGCTAAGGGAATAATCTTGCGAGAAATGACTACTTATCATTTGCCAAATTGTTTAAGATTAAGCATTGGCACTGAAGAAGAAAATTTACGAGTTTTGGATATTTTAAAGAAATTGTAAAAATGAATCTCGATAATTTAAGCACATCTGACTTTCAGCATTTTGTTTATTCTATTTTAATTTTAGTAGTTCTGATCAGTGGATTGGCATCACGCAGAGAAATGGGAATCAACAAAATTCTGAAATATTTTGGAATCTGGTCAGGAATTATATTGGTGATAATTGCTCTCTATAGCTATCGCTATGAATTTGAGGATTTTAAAAATCGTTTTTTGGGTGAAATAAACCCAGCTCAAGCCCGCGTTGGCAAGTTTGGTACAATTATAATCGATTCATCGCAAGACGGACATTTTTATATGAATGTTAAAATTAATGGCGCACCTGTTCGTTTCATGATTGATACGGGAGCAAGCGACATTGTCATCAATTCAAATGATGCCAGAAAAATCGGAATTAATTTTAAGAAATTAGTTTTTGATAAGCGCTACCAAACCGCTAATGGCTTGGCTTTTGGGGCTATTGTTTCTTTAGATAAGTTGGAAGTTGGAAATGTGGAATTTAATAATATTCCAGCTTCGGTGAATCAATCGGACATGGGAACTTCTTTGCTGGGCATGAGTTTCTTAAGAAAATTCAAAAGATATGAATTTTATCAAGATCAATTAATTCTTACCTCCTTTTAAGGTTAAGAGCTTTATTGTTATAGATGCATAAAAGACTGTCGGTCAGTCTTAGAGTGAATTGTCTTCCAAGAGTTGGAACAACAACATAACCGTCGCGGATTATGTAATTTAAAGGCTGTTCTCCGCCATGAGCGTCAACTAAGTTGATCGATGGAACAACCAAATTATCATTAGAAAATTGGAAGAAAGTTTCTCTGCCATCATCATAAACTTTTAATGGCGTGATATTATCTGATTTTCCGGCCAAACTAAAATCAAAGTTCAAATCTTTTTTCTCAGGGTTTTTATCAATAAGTCCCTGTAATTCATCATCAACTCTTGACCTAGGAATTGGAGTTTTAATTACTGATTTTTGTGTAGGAGGCGGAGCGGCTGCAACATTAGGTGTGTTAAGGCGTGGCGGAATTGGCAAAGGTTGTCCAACTTGCGGATAGAAAAATCTTACCGTGTAAACTAATTCTTCATCAGCCTTACCATCATATTCGCCAGATCTGATATCAAAATGATAAGTGCGTTTATTACTGATGATTGTCATGTTAGTATGACCAGCAATTTCCAGAGGACGCACGAATAATCTTTTTCCAGCTGGAGTTAAACGCCAAGCAAAAGCTTCACCGATAGAAATCATTTCTATTTCTTCATCATCAGCAAATTCAATAAATGATTGATAACCGTAATAGAATTTTAATTCGTAAACTTCGTTTGGATTATAAACTAAAGTTCTGATTCGAGAATCAGTCGTTATAGGAGTGGTTTGAGAAAAAGCTGTAGCAGAAATGCTAAAAGAAAGAAGCAAAGATAGAAAAAATTTCGCCAAAGGGCCTTTTGAATATCTACTAATAGAGTTCAAATTTATTCTTAATATTTTTTTGACAAAGTTTTTTATCATCACAGTGTTTTTTAATAGCTCTAATAATTGAAAACTTCTTCTGCAATCAGATATTTACTAACCTGAAAACCAAGTGGGTTAATTAATCTCTCTTCCATTGTTAATTGAATATCGGAGAAATAGAAATTCATTGTGATCACTTGATCTTGAAGTTTCGGAGCGTTAGAAGCTGGGTTATCAAGCTGCTGCACTAATCGAATTTGCGCCGTGTTATTATCTGTAAATTGCACTGATTTAATTCTTACATCAATTTTTTGATCAACGCCCAATTCTCTTGGATTAATACGAGAGCGAAAATCAGAGAAAATGCTTGGGGTTGAAAATAATCTTACCTTCTCAACATCAGCTTTGTAAGTCTTAGCGTCATATGCACTAGCTGCATGGATAAATTCATTGATAAAATATTTGCGAATCGCTTGATCGCCAGTGAAATTTTGAGATGTTAATTGGCTAACCATAGTTGCCACACCAGTCTTCTCTTCAACCTCTATAACATATGGTTCAAGAGATTTTGATGACATGATATTTTTTACAAAAATAACCGCCACGGCAACAGAAAGCATCGAGACTAAAGTGAAAAGCAAAAGTAAGTTGCGCTGTACAACAACAATTTGGTAGCGATTTGAATACCAGCTTTTGATTTTTAATTTACTTTTCTTATTTAACTTTTCTGTCTCTGACATTCTTAGAAATTAAAGGGTAAAAACAAGTTTTAGAAATTTTCTTGAGGCTGAATTTTAACGCAAAGTAAACACCTTGATTAATAATATCAAGATGTTTTAATCGCTGCCCTTTCTTGCTTTGACAAGCCTTTTCATATTTTAAAAAAATCAAAAATGTCTTTTCTTGATCAAGAAAAAATTCCTTTGTCAAAAAAACTAGAGCAGCTGAATTGGACATTAATTTCCATGATTCTGGTGCTGGCTTCAATTGGTTTTTTGATGTTATATTCTGCTGGAGGCGGCAGTTTCAGGCCTTGGCTGATCAAACAATTATCTTTCTTTTCCATCTTTTTCGTCGTGATGCTTTTTATCGCTGTCACCGACATTAAAACTTGGTTTAAATCTTCTTACATATTATATGCCACAGCTCTCACAATGGTTGTCATTGTTGATGTTATGGGACATAACGCGATGGGCGCAACTAGATGGTTTCGCATAGGATCTTTAACTATTCAGCCTTCAGAAATTATGAAAGTTTGTATGGTTTTTGCTATGTCGCGATATTTTTATAATATTGACGCTGATGATATTGGCAAAATTAGATATCTTATTGCGCCACTTTTGATGATTGCAGTTCCAGCATTTTTTATTTTTCACCAACCAGATTTAGGAACTGCGGCGATTTTAGTTTTAGTGGGAATTTCGATTTTATTTTTAGCTGGCGTAAAGATGTGGAAGTTTGTAATTGTTGGTGCAGCTGGACTTATCGCCGTGCCTTTTTTATGGATTTTTCTACTTTACGATTATCAAAAACAAAGAATTTTAACATTCTTAAATCCCAATAATGATCCTTTGGGAAGTGGCTATAATATCATTCAATCTAAAATTGCCATTGGCTCTGGAGGATTGACTGGCAAGGGTTTTTTGAATGGAACTCAAGGACAATTAAATTTTTTACCAGAAAAACAAACCGATTTTATTTTCACAATGTTGTCGGAAGAGCTCGGTTTTATGGGAAGCGTTTTCACAATTATAACTTACGCAATCATTATCGGAATTTGCATTTCAATCGCAGTCAAAACCACTCATCAATATGGCAGATTGCTGACAATGGGCGTGACCAATATTTTCTTTGTTCACATGTTTATTAATATGGGAATGGTGACTGACCTTATTCCCGTAGTTGGCGCGCCGCTTCCATTAATTTCATATGGTGGCACAATTACTGCTTCAATGTTGATTGGATTTGGTTTGGTTTTGAATGTTGATTTGAATAAGAATTTGGATTTTAAGATGAAGTAGAAAACCTATACCAAACTGTCATTTCGAACGAAGTGAGAAATCTCATGAGTTTTGAACTACTAGTATAATACTCATGAGATTTCTCACTTCGTTCGAAATGACAGCTTATATATATTACGCATCCTCCGAATCCACATCATTCACATCATATTCTTCCAGCAATTTCAAATCGGCAGATTTCTTTCCTTCAATTCCCAAATCAAAAATTTTCTGCATCGAAGAATAAACACCGCGATTAAGATTTTTGGTAAGTTTGGTATGAGCTTGCAAAGCTTTATTTAAAGACTTTCCAACCTCTTTCGATTCTTTGAAAACCATCGCCACATTATCAAGCAATTTACCAACTGAGATTCGCAATTCTTCAATATTTTTATCTTGCTTAATGCGATCAATTACAAAGCGCGCTTGTGATAAAAAATTTACCAAACCAATTGGAGTTGCAACAATAACACCGCGCTCTAAAGCTCTCTGTTCAAAGCCTTCATCAACTTCACGAATAATCTCAAGCATCTTTTCAGTTTGCAAAAACATAACGATTAAAATTTTATAATCTGACTGATTTTTACTGCGCAATTCTTCAAATAAAAATTTGGTGTAATCTTTTTTGCACAGGCTTTCTAAATGTCTTCTGAAGCTGTCTTTGATCTTTCCTAAAACTGCTTTTTCTTGCTCCAAATCACCAGATTTTTTGGCCTGTTCTAGATCTAAAAAATGTGGTGAAGATTTGCTATCGATGACAGCAATTTGATCATTTGGGAAAAATAAAATCGCATCAGGCCTTTTAGCTTCTTGGCTCCCGCTATCAACCATGCTGCCGAAATGAGATTGCAAAACATAATCTCCCACGGCATTTAAATCGATTTTCTCTTTCAGTCCCGAACTTTTTAAAATATTTTCTAAAGTGATTTCAGAAGTTCTGCCCGCTGATCCTGGACTAAGTAACGCATTTTTAATTAGATGATTTTCGTTAGTAGATTTTTTCACTTCATCATTCAAAGCCATAACTTTGGCCGTCACGCCTTCAAAATCTTTAAATAAATTTTCCGTAATTTTTTTGATATTTTCTTGATTACTTACAGTTAGCTGATTTTGCTGCTCATTATTTTTTCTGATTAATTCTTCCGAAAGCTGAGTCAGTATGATTTCTTTGCTTTTATTCCACTCTTCTTTTTCGCTTTGAATTTGTTTTGAAACTTGCTTTAGAAGTTCATTTTGTTTTTCAAATTCTAAAAGTTTTTGGCGCAAAATATCTGTTTCTTCGGCCAATTTATTTTTTTCTTCTCGCACCGAATTAATCTCAATTTGCGCATGTTCATAGCGCCCTTTGAAAGAACTTAATTCGCGATTTTCTTCTGATAAAATTTCAAATTTTTTATTTTGCTCTTGTAGTTGTAGAGCTTGATTCTTAAGTCTTTCGTCAAGAATCGAATTTTGTGATTCTGCTTTGTAAGAATTTCTATCTGCCTTATAATAAAAAAACATACTGGTTGCAGCAGCGGCGATAACCATTATAATTAAAATTACTTCCATTTCTCTTGTGAATAGTGATTAATATTTCGATAGTTAAGACTTAAATAAATCCTAAAAAAACTAAGTTTGCCAACCTTTAAAATTCATTTTTAAATCATGACCGCACAAGAAACTAAGTCTCACACTTTATATACTTTGCCTTTGCGTGATGTAGTAATTTTTCCGCAAATGACTACCACAATTTTAGTCGGCAGAGAAAAATCTGTTAATGGCATTGAAGAATCTAAACGCCTTGGAGTGCCGATTTTCGCGGTGTTACAAACTAATCCTGATCGTGACGACTTTGATCAAAAAAGCATCTATAAAGTTGGGGTAATTTGCAATATTGTTGAATCGATAAGAACTGCTGACGGCACTTTGAAAGTTATCATTCAAGGCCTGCTTCGCGCTCAGGTAAAAAATATTATAGATTCGCCAACTTACTTCACTTGCGATGTTGATGTTTTACAAGATCAGAAATTTGCTTTAGACAATAAAGAGATGCTAAGCCTTATAAAAGGCTGCGTTGAAAGCTTTAATAAATATGCGGGTTTTAATAAAAAAATTACTCCAGAAATTTTAGCTTCAATTGTAAGACTTCGTTCTCCTCATGAAATTGCTCATGTCATCACCACAAATCTTACCGCAAATGCTGCCAGCAAACAGAAAATTTTAGAAGAAAATGATCTGTCAAAAAAGCTTTATAAAATTTTAGAAATTTTAGAAACCGAGCTTGAAATTGCTAAGTCAGAAGCTCGCATCAATAAATCAATTCAAGATAAAATTTCTAAAACTCACAAAGAATTTTATTTGAATGAACAGCTTAAAAATATCAAAAAAGAATTAGGACAAGACGAAGAAACAGAGATCAAAGAATTAGGAAGTAAAATTGCCAAATTAAAATTGCCTCCAGAAGTTGCCGCCAAGTGCAAATCTGAAATGGCAAAGTTAGAAAAGATGAATCCTTATTCATCAGAATCGGGCGTGGTGCGTAATTATTTAGACTGGATTATAACTCTTCCTTGGCACGAAAAAACTAAGCCTAGCAATGATTTAAACAAGGCTCATAAAATTCTAAATCAAAATCATTTCGCTTTAGATAAAGTGAAAGATCGCATACTTGAATTCATCGCCGTGCAAATAAAAACCAAAGCTTTGAAAGGCCCAATTTTATGTTTGGTTGGTTCTCCCGGAGTTGGAAAAACCTCGCTGGCGAAATCAATTGCTGACGCTTTAAATCGCAAATATGTAAAAGTTTCTTTAGGCGGCGTGCGCGACGAATCTGAAATTCGCGGACATAGAAGAACTTACATCGGATCAATGCCAGGACGCATTATTCAATCGATGAAAAAAGCTAAAACTGTTAATCCTTTAATGCTTTTGGATGAGATTGATAAAATGTCTAACGACTTCCGTGGTGATCCTTCTGCGGCACTTCTAGAAGTTTTAGATCCTGAACAAAATTCTGTTTTTTCTGATCATTATTTAGAGGTTGATTATGACCTTTCAAAAGTGATGTTCATTGCCACAGCCAACAGCCTTGCTAGCATTCCAGTTCCACTTCGTGATCGTATGGAAATTATTAAACTTTCGGGATACACCGAAAGTGAAAAATTGCAAATCGCCAAGAAACATTTGGTTGATAAACAATGCGCTGAGAATGGTTTAAGCAAAAAAGAATTTTCAATTTCTGATGAAGCAATTTTGACTTTAATCAGAAGATATACTTTTGAAGCTGGTGTTAGAAATTTAAACCGCGAGCTGGCTAATTTAGCGCGCAAAGCGGCGAAAGAAATTGTTACTAAAAAAACCAAATCTCTGCACATCACTGAAAAAAATATCGCAAAATTTGCTGGCATTGAAAAACATCATTTCGGAATTGCCAAAGAACAAGATTTAGTTGGCGTGGCTACTGGCCTTGCTTACACAGATTTTGGTGGAGATTTACTTGATATTGAAGCTTTGAAATTTGAAGGAAGTGGCAAAATTCAAATCACCGGAAAACTTGGTGATGTTATGAAAGAATCAGCGCAAGCGGCTTTAAGCTATGCTAGATCTATTGCTAAAGACTTTGAAATTGATCACAAGAAATTCAATAAATATGATTTTCACATTCATGTTCCCGAAGGCGCAACTCCAAAAGACGGCCCTTCAGCGGGAGTAGCTCTTTGTGTGGCTTTAATTTCTTGCATGACTGGACTACCAATTAAAAAAGATATTGCCATGACTGGCGAGATTACTTTAACCGGAAAAGTTTTAGAAATTGGCGGATTAAAAGAAAAACTTTTAGCTGCTTTACGCGGCGGAATTAAAACTGTTTTAATCCCAGAATCTAACAGAAAAAATCTAGCTGACTTGCCTCAAGAAGTTCTAGACCAACTTACAATCAAGCCGATAAAAACTGCTAAAGAAGCTTTAAAAGAATGTTTGGTGATGGAGAAAAAAGTTAAGAAAAATGATAAGAGATAAACTATAATTCATTAGAAAATATGAATAGTGACGAGGTTTTAAGAAGAACTAAAGAAGGCATGATTGAAAGCAATAAAGTTCTGATTAGAGAGTTAGTGCGAGATCTTGAGGGGAGAGGAATTCCCATTGTAGTTGGAGTCGATGGAAAGGTAAAAAAATTAATTTTACTAAATAAAGCCAAGGCTGAACAATTCGAAAAAGAGCTAAAAAAATTTGATCTAAATAAATCAGATTTTTGTTTACTTGAAGAAGATAATGGGAAATCATCGGAAATCACTGACATGGTCATAGAAAATATTACCTTGATTCACAAAAAATCTGCCAAATTAAAAACTTACAATATCAAGGATAACCTCCGCTGGATCGATGATTTTCACCACGATTTAGAAAATAAATTTTTTACAAACTAACTCCCTCACTTCAAAGAAAATGCAAGATAACAAAAACATAATGCTGGCCACTGTGCTTTCGGCCATGATTTTAATTGGTTGGGCGTGGTTTTATGAAAAGCCTAGAGCTGATCGCTTAGAGCAAATGAAAAAAACTGCAGCGGTGCAAACACAGACTGCCGCTGTGAAAACTGGTGAGCCAGTGAAAACTCAAGCCTCTAATGCGCAGCCAGTTAAAACTGATCAGGCAATGGAAACAATTTTAACTCTGAAAAATCGTGAAGATATTTTGGAGCAAAGCAAAGCCAATCGCATTAAAATTGAGAATGAAAATTTACATGGCTCAATCTCTTTAGAAGGCGCGCGTTTTGATGATTTAACTTTAGCTAAATATTTCGTAACTGCTGAACATAAAGAAGAAGTTAAATTATTTTCTCCTTCTCAAAGCAAAGAAAGATATTTTGCTGACTTCGGCTGGATCAGCTCGGACAATACTCTAGAATTGCCACAACCAACTACTTTATGGAAAAGTAATGGCGCAAAACTTACGCCAAAAACTCCAATTATTTTGTCTTGGAAAAATAAACAAAATATCGAGTTTTTAGTTAAGGTTTCTCTTGATGAAAATTACATGTTTGGCATTACGCAATCGGTTAAAAACAATTCTAACCAAGATATTTCTTTAGCTCCTTATGGCCGCGTTAATCGCGCTTTAAATGTGCTTAATCAATCAAATTACATTCTTCACGAAGGCGCTATTGGAACATTTAACGGCGTTCTTCAAGAAACTAATTACAAGGATTTGGTTGAAGAAAAAAATCAAACTTTTGAAGGCAAAGATGGCGGCTGGTTGGGCATCACTGATAAATATTGGTTAAGCTCAATCATTCCTGATAAAAGCATCACTTATAAAGCAAATTTCAGCAATCAAACTGCTAATCAAAATAGCATTTTTAACAGTGAATTTGTTGGCCAAGAAGTAAAAATTGCTAAGAATGAAGAGTTAAATTTTGATCATCATCTTTTTGCTGGAGCCAAGAAAGTAAAGCTTTTGGACCAATATGCTGAAGAATATAAAATTCCACTTTTTGATCGTTCAATCGATTTCGGCTGGTTCTATTTTCTTACCAAACCATTCTTCTTCTTGGTTTCTTTCTTAAATGGATTATTGGGAAATTTCGGTTTAGCAATTTTGGCAATGACTGTGATTTTAAAATTATTGCTATTTCCAATGGCCAATAAATCTTACAGCGCCATTGCTAAAGTTAAAAAACTTCAGCCAAAAGTTGAGGCCATTAAAGCTAAATTTAAAGATGATCGCATCGCCTTTAATCGCGAATTGATGGAACTTTACAAAAAAGAAAAAGTTAGCCCAGCTTCTGGATGCTTACCAATTCTAATTCAAATTCCGGTTTTCTTCGCGCTTTACAAAGTTTTATTTGTAACGCTAGACATGCGCCAAGCCACATTCTATGGCTGGATTCATGATCTTTCTGCGCCAGATCCAACTACAATTTTCAACTTATTTGGATTATTACCTTTCCATCCAAGCTCAACCTTCACAATTGGCATTTGGCCAATCTTGATGGGAATTACAATGATCTTGCAACAAAAGCTCAGCCCATCAAGCGCAGATCCAACACAAGCTAAGATCTTAAAATTCATGCCTTATGTTTTAACTTTTGTTCTAGCAGCATTTCCTGCCGGCTTAGTTATTTACTGGACTTGGAGCAACACACTTTCAATTTTACAACAATACTTGATCACCAAAAAATTGAATAAAGGAAATCATTAGTTTTTTGCCTCCTTTGAAAAAGGAGGTGGCGCGCCGAAGGCGTGACGGAGGATTTCAAGCTACAAGCTCAGAGAGTTATTTTTGTATTTTTAAATCACCTGTCTCAAATGCTAACGCATTTGATCCACACTCTTTTTACTCACGAAATATTTTTTATTTTTTGAGTGAGTTGCAATTGCTGAAGCAATTGTCAAAGAAGGCTTTATCAGGAAGAATGGCCGAGTGGCTTAAGGCGCACGCTTGGAAAGCGTGTTATGGGTAAAACTATACGAGAGTTCGAATCTCTCTTCTTCCGCCAGTACCGCGAGCTTTAGAGCCGCAAGGTTTCAGACCATTTGATGATTTTTGCGAACTTTATTGCGAACTCACATCCACATCCCCTCCGACCACTGTAGCTCGAAGCGCACCGAAAATAAATTCAGTCAAAATAAAACTAAAAATCACTTCCTAGGCAAGAGACCTTATTTGCGAACTTTTTTTGCGCAAAGGCGCAGCTGAATTCTTTAAAAATGAAGAAAATTGGATAATTTTCTGTAAAAGATATTATGCAAAGCCTTGATAATGCTGATCAAAATTCGGTGAACATGAAACGGAGATTTGGAGAATTTGTGCGTGATACACATGCTTTTGAAATCTCTGCGCAAATCAGCAATAGGTTTATTTTACAGACCTAGAAGCTCTGCATGTACATCACGTGACTTCTTGCTATATTCAAACTGAATTTTTCTTATTTTTTCTAAATCAAAAAAAGGACACCCTTCTGGATTTTTAGCATAATTAATAAGTTCACTGAGTGAATTGAATAGTTCGCTAGCGGCTTTATCAAACTCTTTACCTTCTTTAGGCGCAAACTGACCGTATTTTTTTAACTCCCATTTATAAAAAGAGATTCGGTCAAGAAAGTTTTTTACTTCTTCCTCTTTTTGCTTTTTTACCTCTACTTGATCGTCATATTTTTTTTGACCATGTATTAAAGTAATCCCAACAACTATCTTGCTTGCAAGCTTGTTAAATTCATTTGAACTCTCAAGAAAATTAGTCGCCCAGACCTTAAGCCACTCTGTTTCGGAATTTAGTTTTTTGTTTTTAGAAAAACCCCAGAAGAAGGTTATTAACGACACTAAAATCGCCACTACAGAAATTATCGCGGTAAAATTATCGGTTAAAAATATCATAATATTTTCCATTTAATTCTTCTAAACAATTTCATAAACCACGCCACGTCCTTTCCCAAAAGTTTTAATCTTTCTCATTTCGACCAATTCTCTTAATTTTACTTTCAATGTATTGCGGTTTGCACCAGATAGGCGCTGTATTTCAGAAACTGCAAGGCGTTTGTGATTTTTAAGAACCTTCAAAATTTCTAAATGTAGCTCACCAAAATTTTCCTGTAGGATTTTTTCAAGCGCCACTTTTTTCTCTAGATTATCTTTTTGTTTTTTTAGGGATTTTAGGAAAAACAATATCCAACCTTCAAATTTGATTTTTTTGGCTTCGAGCGTGATTTGGCAATCTCTCAAGTTTTTGTAATAGGCGTCCTTGTTATCTTCGATGATACTTTCAAGCGAGCTGTATTGGATGTAGCTGTAACCAAGTTTAAGCAAAAGCAAGTTGGTAAGAATTCTTGAAATTCTGCCATTGCCATCTTGAAACGGGTGAATTGCCAAAAAAACTACGATAAAAATTCCAGTGATGATTAGCGGGTGAATTTCTTTTAATTCAAAAGCCTTGTTCGTCCATTCAATCAAATCAGCCATCTTCATTGGAGTTTTGAAAGGCGTTGCAGTTTTAAAAATTACTCCGATTTCTTTTCCTTTGGCGTCAATTGCCACAACATGGTTATCGAGTTTTTTATATTCGCCTCTGTGGCGAATGTCTTTTGAGCTGTGCTTGAGAAGAATTGCGTGGAGTTGTTTGATGTGATTTTGGGTTATCTTTAAATCTTCAAAACTTTCCAAAATAAAATCCATTGCGTCGGAATAGCCAACAACCTCTTCTTCGTCGCGACTTTTGAATGATTTTTTTCTGACCTTAGAGAGCAGCGTTTCAACTTGAGCATCAGTTAATTGAACACCTTCAATTCTTGTGCTTGAGGCAATTGATTCAATTGTGGCTGATTTTTTGAGCATCTTTAAACGATCTGGCGAAAGCGTGTTAACTGCCTGCCACTTGCCTTTAAACTCATCAATTTCGCTGATGAGGTTTAGTATCTCGTTGGTTATGGCGACTTGGTAGTTGCTCATGCGTAAAATATTTTGTTAATCAGATTAGCTGTCAGAAGCATAGACCTTAGAAAGCTGAATATCCACAAAAATATCCAATTATATCCAATTGCAAAAGGCTCAAAACTTGCGGCAAAAATCCTTACGAAATTTCGCAAACTGTATTAGGTGAAAGCATCTGATTTTTATCGAACTTTTCGGTATGGATGAAAATGGCTTTGGAGCCTTGATTTTGGTGGCTCTAAAAAACTACGACTTAGTTCGCAAACCAACTCCCATGAACCGCCAGTTCTGTGAGCCTTAGAGCCACAAGGCTTCAGACCATTTGATGATTTTTGCGAACTTTGTTGCGAACTCATCTTCTCATCCCCTCCGACCCCTGTAGATCGAAGCGCGCCGAAAATAAATTTCATAAAAATAAAACTGAAAATCGCCAGCTAGGGAAGAGATGCGATTTGCGAACTTTTTGTTGCGCGAAGGTGCGGATAAATTATTGGGAAATGGAGAAAATTGGAGAGTTTTTTTGTAGATGCTACTGCATCAAGCCTTGATACTGCTGTTCAAAACTCGGTAAACGTGAAGTGGAGATTTGGAGAAATTTTTCATCAATCGACACCTTCAAACCTTTGCGATAATTAGAAAACTATAAGGCTTTTGAATATTGTAAGCCTATAACTGATGAGGATTTGAAGAGAAATATCTGGATTTAACTTTAGCTAAAATCTATTCCATAATCAATTATCAATTCATTTGGTTTTTCTATATCGCTAACACTTTCTTTTGAAGATTTAACGATTTCCTGCTTTACTAATTTTTCTGGCAAAGCATTCAGGAAGTAAGTTTCCAAGATTTTCTTATCTCTTTGCTCTTGGTCGCTATTTTCAATTTGATAGCCTTCTTGTGATGGCTCTAAAATTTTTCTTTCAGAGTTTATAGAGCTTAGATTTCTTGTTATTATTAGTTCATTTTTTGCTCTTGTTAATGCAACATAGAGAACCCTTCTTTCTTCTTCAATTTGATCAATGTCATTAATTGATAGCGAAGATGGAAAGTTTTTTGGAGAAACATTAACTATAAAACAAATATCAGATTCCAACCCTTTTGCTGAATGAATTGTTGATATTACAGCAACATCTTTGATTTCTGTTTTTTCTAAATCGCTACTCATCAGGGTTGGAGAGCTGCTAACGTTCGTAGAGTTATCTAAAATACATTCAGATATAAACTCGCCTAAGCTTGAATATTTTCCGGCCAAAACTGACAACACTGGAAAATCTGTTTTTCTTTTTCTAACCCAATCTTCTTTATATTTTTCTGAAAGTCTTTTTTCCATTAATTCATATGTAACATCTACTAACTTCTGTAGATCGCCTTTATTTTCTAATGCTTTTGATAATATCTTTGGAATTATGGAATTTGAGTCATTTTTATGAATTTTTGACAAGTGCGCGATGCAATCACTTATATCTTTTAGCTCCAAAAGATTTTCTATATACTTTGAAGCTCTAATTTCACCTATCCCTTCCCACAATGTTAAAAACCTAATCCAAGCAATTTCATCATTAAAATTATTAACAACTCTCAATGCTGAAATTAAATCTTTAATATGAGCGGATTCCATAAATTTTCTTCCGCCATATGTTATGTAAGGGATTTTCTTTTCTAAAAAAATTGCCTGTATTTTTGTGGTATAAAATTGCGATCTCGAAAGTATGAGATGATCAGAATATAATTTGTTGTTATTGATGTAATTATCCAAAATTCTATCGGCGATAAAATTCGCTTCTTCCCACTCATTTTCAACATTTAAAATTATAGGAGTTTTGCCACCTCCTTTTACTGAAATTAATTTCTTATTATAATCAATTGTTGATTGCTCAAGAAGCCAGTTTGAAAGATCTAAAATTTCTTGTGTTGAGCGGTAATTATCTTGCAATTTATAAACCTCTGAATCTTTCACCCTCTGACTAAATAGATGCACATTCTTAAAATCCGCACCTCTAAATGAATAAATCGATTGAGCATCGTCGCCAACACAAAATAAATTGCAGATTTCTTGAAAAGGCTCTAGCAGATCCCATTGCAGCGGATTTGTGTCTTGCATTTCATCAACAAGAATATGCTCATATTGAGAAGAAATTATTTTTCTCGCCTGATTATCCAGCTTTATTCTATTTGCCACAATTTGAATAATATCATCATAATCCAAATATTTTCTTTCCTTTTTCTTTTGTTCGTAGCTTCTAATAATTTCCTCTATTTTCCCCTTTAGTACTGATATTTTTTTATCAATTTCTTCACCATTTTTATCTTCAAATATTTTAAACCTTATTGTTTCTGTTAGGTTTCTTTTGGTATTTCTTGCGAAGGAATATAAATCTAAAAGTGACTGCGGTTTAATTTTTATATCTTCAAAAATAATGCTCTTTTTGCCGCAAACAATTTTCATTATGGAAACTTGATCATCTTCATCAATAATTGTAAAACCGCTAACGCCAAAAAGATTTGGATAGTTTGTTAATAATTTATTGCACCATGAATGAAAAGTTGATCCATTTAAAGATTGGGCTTGATTATTTTCTAAAGAGTTTTTGACCCTAGAAACAATTTCACTTGCCGATCTTTTAGTAAATGTAAGAATTTGGATCTTGCTGGCGGAAACTCCTTTTGAAATAAGATATGAAGCCCTTGCAATAATGGTTTTTGTTTTTCCTGTTCCAGCCCCAGCTAAAACAAGCAAATGTTTTCCTTCAAAAGTTGCGGCTTTTTTCTGGCTTTGATTTAGCTCTTCTAAACTCATTAAAAATATAAATTAGTTAAAAAAATATTTAACCAGCAAAATAGGTCCAACAAAAATCTATTCCAAAAAGAAGGATTCCAAAAATTCCAATAAGAACTGGAACTCCGTATTCAACTATGATCCATCGTAAAATTTGAGCTCTGCCGTATATTTCCCAATGCTTATCAAATTTTTCTAATCTCAATTTTAGATCTTTAAAACATTTTTCATCTATAAAAAACTGCCTTATTAAATCATCGTTCTTCTTGATTGTATGGGCAAAACTACTCGGACTAGCAGAAGAGAAAATAGGATCTTTAATTGTGTTTATTATATTGTTAATCCTTGTCGAAATCTCATTAACTAATTTTTCTTCTAACCTAGAATCATCTTTTGCAAAATTATTTATTTGTAATTTCTGCTCTTCCGCTACTTTATTTATCTTTGTTATCACCTCCGACTTTAAATTTTCGATATGTTGAGGATGGTTCAAACTCAAAACATCGAGAGCATCAATTCCACTACTACTAAGAATTTTATATAAATTTGTCTTTCTTTTGTCAGGAATTTTCTGCCTACCAAACATCATCCCATAAAAAGAGTTATCAAAATTACCAGTGACTCTAATTTTAACATGATAAACCCAATGCTCAAACGTAAGCCAAAGAAAATGTATAAAGTGATAAATCAAAATTATTAATAAAAACCAATCAATGAAATGCTGCGGATCGCCATTTGGAATTTTAAAATTAGTGCCCAAAATACTAATTTTTTCACACTCTATCAGAGCTCCACTCACTTTATAAAATATAGAAATTATCGCAAATAAAATTAGATTTCGCCTAACCCGATAGGCATTTTCGCTAAAATCATCAATTGTTGGGTTATCGGCTTGCGCTTTAGTAATATCGGTTGCTTCGCAGCCCGCGTCATTTGTCATACACGATTAAATTCAATTAATAATCTTACTTTATTCTTGTTAAAATTCCACTCAACCATTTCCATATCACATCTTATAAGTGTTTACTGGCTGCCCATCATTTAAAAGCTCCAAATATTTCTTATAAATAAAGATTTTGTGACGCTCTTTTTTAGTTACTTCTTCAACAATTCCCAAATATTCCAAGCTTTCCATATTGCGAATTATTGTCGGCAGAGAAATACCGCATTCTTCCTTGATTTTAGAAGTGTTGGTAATTGGGCTTTTCTGTAGATATTTATAAATTGCTAAAATCGCTGGAGTGCATTTATCGGATTTTTCAATAATTTTAGAATCTTCGGTAAACAGGTTAATTATATCTTTAGCTGTCTTGACCGCATCATTTGAAGTTTTCTCAACGCCAATTAGAAAAAATTTGATCCAAGATTCAAAATCGCCAGTTTCTCTAATATTTTGTAGGTGGTTATAATATTCCTGTCTGTTGGCTTTAAAATATAAACTAAGATAAAGAGATGGTTCTTTTAAGATTCCGTCATTGCAAAGGATCAAGGTTATTAAAAGCCTGCCAATTCTGCCATTACCATCTAAAAATGGGTGGATAGTTTCAAATTGCACATGAGCAATTGCCGCTCTAATCAAAATTGGCATTTTGGTTTTTTCATCATGAAGGAATTTTTCAAAATTATCCAAACATTCCATTAACTTTTCTGCCGGAGGTGGAACAAAAATTGCATTGCCCGGCCTTGAGCCTCCTATCCAATTTTGAGAAGTTCTAAACTCACCAGGGTTTTTATTATTACCTCTGGAGTTATTCATTAATTTTTCATGAGCTTCTTTTATAAGTCTTAGTGATAAAGGCAGTTTCTTTAATCTATCAATTGAATAATTCATTGCCGCCACATAAGAGGAAACTTCCGATACATCATCAAATAGATTATTTGGTGATTGCTGGTTATTTTCAAAAAGAAGGAGGTCAGAAAGAGAGGATTGAGTTCCTTCTATTTGCGAAGATAAAACCGCTTCTTTTCTAACATACATATAAAGAAATAAGGATGGATCGGGCAAAATCATGCTAATGCCGTCTAATCTACCAAGTGCGGTATTGGCTTTATCAAGCAGCGGGTAAATCTCGTCCATTTCAATTGGCGGCTGCGGTGGTAAAGTGCTTGGAATATAGCTATTAAAAGACTCGCCGCTGATTATAGAGCTTTTAACATATTTACCAATCCTATCCTTTTTAGCAGCTTTTTTAGATGGGGAGCCTTGATTTTGCATGTGTTAACTAAATAAAGAATTAATTTTAATATTTTACTTAAGAGCATTGTAACTAATATAAATGAAAGTTGCAACCATTTAAATAAAGAAAAGTTATGTTTATGTTACTTAACTCAAAATATGTATCACGGATATTACTTAGAATTTTTTTGATAAGCTCTTAACAGAAGGCAGAAGTAAAATCGTTTCATAGTAGCAAAATTACAATTTTCGCAATTTTGCTACTATGAACAATTTTTGAGAAAACCCACTCGGTGTCCACAAAAATGTCCAATTATATCCAATTTGTGTAGCGCAGGAAGATGGTGTTCGCTAACGCTCTCTTGCAATCTTCAAGATTTTTCTAAGCTCGTTTTACTCACTAAGAAAAATTGCTAAGATTGTCTAACTCACGGCAAAACCCTTTCGATTTTTCGCAAAGTGGTTGAGGTGAAAGCATCTGATTTTTATCGAACTTTTCGGTATGGATAAAAATGGCTTTGGAGCCTTGATTTTGCTGGCTCTAAAAAACTACGACTTAGTTCGCAAACCAACTCCCATGAACCGCCACTATTCAGAGTTTCAGAAAATAACTCCAAAATTGTCCAAACCGCGATCTTATCAAAACCTTCCACGCAAGGTGGATAGCCTGTTTTATAGAGGATAAAATTAACTATTGCTCTGTCGGCCAATGATGTGAGAATTTAGACGCTGTCTTAAAAAAAGTTCTGTAAAAATTCTTAATTTTTCTCAAAAAAATGACTAAAAAAACCACCTTGGTTTGGCTGCGCCAAGATTTACGAATTTCTGACAATCCCGCTCTTTTCGCCGCTGCAGAAGCTGGAAAAGTTTTGCCAATTTTTATTTTAGATGACGAGTCCGCACAAGATTTTAAAATGGGTGGCGCTTCCAAATTTTGGCTGCATAGCAGTTTGCAAAATTTGAATGAAAGCTTTGGCGGAAAATTAAATTTTTACGCAGGCGATGCACAGAAAATTTTGCTCGAAATAATTTCTAAAAACAAAATTGACGCTGTTTATTGGAACCGCTGCTACGAACCTTTCCGCATCAAACAAGACAGCGCCATCAAAAGCATTTTGAAAGAAAAAAACATCGAAGCCAAAAGCTTCAACGGCTCGCTTTTGTGGGAGCCATGGCAAGTTTTAAAAAGTGATGGCACACCTTACAAAGTTTTTACGCCTTTTTATCGCAATGGCTGCTTGAAAAAAGAAGCGCCAAGAATGCCGCTGCCAGTTCCACCAAAACTCGATTTGTTGCGTGATGAAAATTCGCTAACGCTTGATGATCTGGATTTAATGCCGCAAAAAAATTGGTATTTGCAGATGGATAAAATTTGGAAAATTGGCGAAGAAGCCGCGCAAATTCGCCTTTACGAATTTTTGGATGACGGCCTAAAAAACTACAAAGAAGGCAGAAATCACCCTAATCAAAATAATGTTTCTCGTTTATCGCCTTATTTGCATTTTGGCGAAATTTCACCCAATCAAGTTTTCTACGCCACCCAAGCTAGATTAAATTCAGAAGACTTAGCAAAAGACATCGATCATTTTTTAAGCGAACTGGGCTGGCGCGAATTTTCTAATCATTTGCTCTATCATTTTCCAACTTTGCCACGCAAAAATTTTCAGCAAAAATTCGATAGATTTCCGTGGAGCGAAAATTCGCAACTTCTTAAAGCTTGGAAAAAAGGCCAAACTGGCTATCCAATTGTTGACGCTGGCATGCGCGAATTGTGGCAAACCGGTTATATGCATAATCGCGTGCGCATGATTGTAGGCTCGTTTCTAGTCAAAAATTTATTACTGCATTGGCATCACGGCGAAGATTGGTTTTGGGATTGTTTAGTTGACGCCGACCTTGCCAATAACAGCGCCAGCTGGCAATGGATCGCCGGCAGTGGTGCAGACGCCGCACCTTATTTTAGAATTTTCAACCCAATTTTGCAGGGCGAAAAATTCGACACCAACGGCGAATACACCAAACGCTTCGTGCCAGAATTAGCGGCCTTACCAAACAAATTTCTCTTCAAACCCTGGGAAGCCCCACCCCTAATTCTAAAAGCCGCCGGCATTGAACTTGGCAAAAACTATCCCAAACCAATCGTCGAAATGACCGCCTCCAGAGATGCGGCTTTACTGGCTTATAAGGTGGTTTCGGGGGTTGGATTTGAAAATACTTAATTCTATTGGACTTGTGTTTTCTGACGACAAAATTCATGCAAAAGAAATTGATGAGTGCATTTCAGAACAAACCAAAAAAACTAAAGCTTAAAAAACATGACAAAAACCAAAACCAATAACGAACCAATCGAAAAGCAACTTTGGCAAACTGCCGACAAGCTGCGCAAAAACATTGATGCGGCGGAATATAAACACATTGTTTTGGGGTTGATGTTTTTAAAATATATCTCTGATTCTTTCGAAGAGCTTTACGAAAAACTAAAATCAGGTGATGGCGATTATTCTGGCGCCGACCCTGAAGACAAAGACGAATACAAAGCCGAAAATGTTTTCTTCGTTCCCGCCAAAGCGCGTTGGAATTTTTTGAAAAGCCAAGCCAAACAGCCAGAAATTGGCAAAGATGTTGATGCGGCGATGGACGAAATCGAAAAAGAAAACCCGCAACTAAAAGGCGTTCTTCCAAAAGTTTACGCTCGCGGAAACTTAGATCCAGCAAGCCTTGGCGGACTCATCGATTCAATTTCAAACATTGCTTTGGGTGACGCCAAAGCCAGAAGTGCCGATATTTTAGGCCATGTCTTCGAATATTTTTTAGGCGAGTTTGCTTTAGCTGAAGGCAAAAAAGGCGGGCAATTTTACACGCCGCGCTGCGTTGTGGCACTTCTTGTTGAAATGCTTGAACCTTACCAAGGCCGAGTTTTCGACCCCTGCTGTGGAAGTGGCGGAATGTTCGTACAATCCGAAAAATTCGTCAAAGAACATCAAGGCCGCATCAACGACATTTCAATTTACGGCCAAGAAAGCAACCAAACCACTTGGCGCTTGGCCAAAATGAACTTGGCAATTCGCGGAATCGATTCTAGCCAAGTTAGATGGAACAACGAAGGCAGTTTCTTAAACGACGCCCACAAAGATTTAAAAGCCGACTTCATCATTGCCAATCCACCTTTCAACATTTCCGATTGGAGCGGCGAATTGCTGCGCGGCGATGGTCGCTGGGAATATGGCGAACCACCCGCGGGAAACGCCAACTACGCTTGGATTCAACATTTTCTTTATCACTTAAGCCCGTCAGGAAAGGCAGGATTTGTTTTGGCAAAAGGCGCGCTAACTTCCAAAACATCGGGCGAAGGCGACATTCGAAAAAACCTAATCGACGCCGATTTGGTTGACTGCGTTGTAAATCTTCCGGCCAAACTTTTTTTAAACACTCAAATTCCCGCCAGCCTTTGGTTTTTAAAGCGCGGCAAAGGAAATTATACACCCCCATCGTCACGCTTAGGCGATGACTCGCTCCCCCTAAATAGTGGGAGCGGGCGCAAAGGCGAAATCCTTTTTATCGATGCTCGCAATTTAGGCTATTTAATCAACCGCCGCACCAAAGATTTAAATGCGCAAGACATCGCCAAAATATCATCCACTTACCACAATTGGCTTAAAGAAAATGAAACTTATGAAGACATCAAAGGCTTCTGCAAATCGGTCAACACGCAAGAAGTTGCCAGCAAAGATTATGTTCTAACTCCGGGTAGATATGTTGGCTTGGAAGAAGCCGAAGACGATTTTGACTTCGCCGAAAAATTTACCTCTTTGCGTGGCGAGCTGAAACAACAAATGGCCAAAGAGGCAGAACTAAATGAAAGAATTTTAACCAACCTTTCAAAAATCAACATCAACACCAACCAATAAAACTCATGAAAAACAAAAAAATCACAAAACAAACCTTGGTTTATCAAGCCAAAGACGGCGCAATTGAACTTAAGCTGGACAAGAAAAATGAAACCATTTTGGCTAATTTAAATCAAATTGCCGAGTTGTTTGGGGTTCAAAAAGCTGCGATTTCCAAGCATCTGAGTAACATCTTTAAAGAAGGTGAGCTTGAAAATGATTCAGTTGTTTCCATTTTGGAAACAACTGCCAGTGACAGCAAAACCTATAAAGTAAGTTATTATAACCTTGACGCCATCATTTCAGTTGGCTATCGCGTCAATTCAAAGCAAGCCACCAACTTTAGAATTTGGGCAACAAAAACTCTGAAAAAATATTTAACCAACGGCGTTGCCATCAACAAAAAACTTATTTCGCAAAATCATCAAAAATTTCTCAAAGCAATTGAAGATATAAAAACCCTTAGCCAAGACTCTAAAAACCTAAAAGCAGGTGACATTTTAGATTTAATAAAATCATTTTCTTACACTTGGTTTTCGCTTGATAGCTTTGATAAAGGCGAGTTTCCAAAGCAAGGTACCAAAAAATCAATTTCTGTTAGCGCCAAAGAATTAGAACAAGACATCGCCAAACTTAAA
>CAMCME010000013.1 GCA_945875925.1 Rickettsia typhi
TCTTTTACCCCACTTTGCTAAAGTTTTACTAAATTTATTTGCCAGAAAATGAAGGACGACCCCTCGATTTCTGGCAAAAAAACAGTAGAAGAAAGTGTTGTGGAGTCAAGCTGGATGTGGGTTGATGGGGTATTTCAGGATGGACTAATCAGAAAAAAACTTCGATTATTTGGGTGCTATTTTGCATAAATATTCTTCTAATACTATTTTTCTTGGTCCAGAGTTTGAAATGTTTTATCCAGTAGCAAATAAATTTCCGCCATCTAAATGGCCTCTTTGGCTGCATCATAATGTTTCTTATAAAATATCTAAGCATGATGAGATGAAAGAGATTTTGGTAAATCAAAATTATGATGTGATGATTTTTTCAAAAAGTCGCAGCAATTTGAAGTTGTCTTTGAAAAATTCTGATGAGGAAGAGCGTGATTTTACAGCTTTTATTTCTAACTATGTTTTATCCAATTATGTCGAATTAAAAACAGATGATTCGGAAATATGGGTGAGGGTTTTTGTTAAAAAATGATTTTTTTCTCATCAATCTAAATATTTATATTTATGGAAATCTCAAAAATTATTGCTCATCGTATCAATACTATTTCTCAATTAAAATCGGTTCCAAAAAACTTTGGGATTGAGCTTGATATAAGGTATCACGAGGATGAGTTAGTTTTGCATCACGATCCATTTTCTCATCATAAAATGCAAGAGCCAGAAAAATTTACGGATTTTCTCGCGGCCTACAAATGTGAAGGGCCGATGATTTTGAATGTGAAAACTGAAGGTGTGGAAGAGAAATGCATCGAGTTGATGAAGCAATTTAAGATTAAGAATTGGTTTTTTTTAGATCTATCAATGCCGTTTTTTGTGAAATATGCCAAAGCTGCTGCAAGCGCTTCTATTGAAGGTTTTGGTCCAGAAAATTTAGCCGTTAGATTTTCTGAAGAAGAGCCAATTGAATATGCGTTAAGTTTCGCCAAAAAAGTTTCTTGGGTGTGGGTTGATTGCTTTACTAAAATGCCGCTGGATGATGAAAATTACAAAAAATTAAAAGAGGCTGGATTCAAGATTTGCTTGGTTTCTCCAGAGTTACAAAAACATTCACTAGACAAAATTGCTGAATTTAGAAAGCAGCTTATTGGCAAAAAAATAGATGCGGTTTGTACTAAACGCGCTGACTTATGGGGTTATTAAATGCAAAAAATTATCTTTCCTGAAATTGATTTGACTGGCGTGAAAGGCGTGATGATTGATCTTGATAACACGCTTTATCTTTATGAGCCATGTCACAATTTTGCTTTGAAATCTTGTTTTGAGAAATTCTTCCTTGGCAAAATGTCTTTTACAGAATTTGCCGATCTTTACAAAAAACATCGCGATGAAGTTACGGCAAGCCTTTCTCCTCAAGGCGCTTGCCGCTCTAGACTTTTTGCTTTTCAACATTTGCTTGAAGATATGCAAGAAAAAGAAGCCTATGAAAAGGCTGCGATGCTAGATCAGCTTTATTGGCATGATTTTATTTCGGTGATGAAATTGGAAGATGATGCGAAAAAATTTCTTGAAAAATGCAAGGACAAATCTTTGCCGATATGCGTGGTGACTGACATGCTGGCTGAAACTCAAGTTAAAAAATTACGCAAATTGCAAATCACACAATTTATAGATTATTTGGTAACTTCGGAAGAGGCAGGAAAGGAAAAGCCTAGCGCTTTAATTTTTGAAGTGGCGTTAAAAAAGCTGCGCTTAGAAAAATCAGAAGTTATCATGATTGGCGATGATGAAAAAAAAGATGTGGTTGGCGCAAAAAATAACGGAATTAATTCTTATCAAGTAAAGATCTCTAAGGAAATTTAATGATTAAAAAACAGTTTTTAAGATTTATCACAGTGGGGCTTTTATGCACTACAATCAGCTATATAACATTCTTTGTGGCTTTGCGATTTTTCTCGATTAATTACCTAATCTCGTCTTGCCTAAGTTTCATTGCAGGTATTTTTGTAGGGTTTTTCTTGAATAAAAATTGGACTTTTACATCTGGAGAAGTTCAGTCCAAAAAAATCATCATCTATTATTTTACGGTTTATATAATTTCTTTGGGTATCAATTTGCTGTTCTTAAGAATCACAGTTGGTGGCTTCGGAATAATGCCAGAGATTGCTTACTTCTTGGGGATTGGCATTACAACTTGCACTAATTTCATCGGAACTAAATTTTTTGTTTTTAAAAAATGATAAATTTCTTTAGCAAAAATTCAGGAAATCATAGAAAGGTTCTATCCGAAATTTTCAACTCAAAACTATTCTGGGCCGGATTATTTTTAAAAATAATTTTAGCCGTTTTCTTCGCTTCAAAATTCCTCACCGATCTATTCCTACCATTCGTTAATTTCTATGTAAATAGCGGCTTCGCAAACCCTTATCAGCAATTTTTTTTAGAAGGAAAAGTGGATAATTTTCCTTATCCAACCTTGATGTTGTGGCTGATTTCTTTGCCATATTATTTTCTGCTTTTCATCATCAATTATTCTGGAGATTTCGCGCCATTTTTAAGTATTTTTGCTTTAAGAATTGCGGTTTTAATTGCAGATTTTGCAATTTTGATAATATTCGCCAGATGGCTTAAATACAGCTCGCAAAGGCTGTTGATTTTTTATTGGCTGTCTCCCGTTTTAATATACATCAACTATATTCACGGTCAGCTCGATTGCGTTCCAATAGCAATTTTGCTTGCGTCTCTTTACTTCCTTTTTAAAGAAAAATTCATCATCGCATCTTTGGTTTTGGCCGCAGCTGTGGCTTGCAAAACCAATATCATTTTGGCAGTGCCATTTTTCTTCATCTATCTTTTTGCTAAGAAAGTTCCTTTTGGAAAATTGCTGGCTTGCGCTGTGGTTTTCATTTCTTCATTCTTGGTAATAAATCTACCTTACATAGCTTCTGAAGGCTTTATGCATATGGTGTTTTTGAATAGTAAGCAGACGCAAATTTTTGATGTATTTTACAGCTTTGCCGACAAAATTTTCTATTTTATTCCAGCAATTTACTTCGTGCTATTGGTTAAAGCTGTGATGATTAAAGGTTATAATCGTGATATTTTTATCATGTTTCTGGGCTTTAGTTTCGGAGTTTTAAATTTATTCATACCACCAATGCAAGGTTGGTATTATTGGGTGATTCCGTTTTTTTCTTACTTTTATATCAAACAAAAAAACGCTCCGATCTTTTTATTTTTCTCATTACAAGCCGCTTATTTTATCTATTTTGCCACGATCAAAAACTCTGATTATTTGCAAGTTTTTCAGCTAGTTTCTGCTGAAATTTCTGCGCAAAATAACTTCTACCAATTCTTGATTAGCAAAGGTTTGAACGCTGACAAAGTTGTAAATCTTAGCTTCACACTTCTGCAGTCTTCGCTATTACTAAATTGCTTCTGGATTTATCGCAGCGGCGTCAGCAGCTATTTAAAACATAAATTGGTTTCGAAGCCTTATTTGATTGGAATTTCAGGCGATTCTGGCGTTGGCAAAAGCACTTTGGTTTCTTCGCTTTTAGATGTTTTTGGCCATAATAATGTTACCACAATTTGCGGCGACGACATGCATAAATGGGAAAGAGGACATGAAAAATGGCAAGAATTTACTCATCTAAACCCAAGCGCCAACAGTCTTTATAGTGAAGTGTCATTTTTAAGAGCGCTAAAAAATGGTCAAAAAATTGCTCGCAAAATTTATGATCATGGACATGGAAAATTTACTGAACCGAAAAATATTGCGGCGCAAAAAATTGTAATTTTTGAAGGGCTTCATAGTTTTTATGTGGCACCAGTGCGCGATTTATTTGATGTGAGAATTTTTGTAAAACCAGAAAAAGATTTAAGAATTCACTGGAAAATAATTCGTGATCAAATTAAGCGCGGATATAGCAAAGATAAGGTTTTGGAGCAGTTAAAACAAAGAGAAGAAGATTCGGAAAAATTCATCTGTAGCCAAGAAAAATATGCCGATGTGAAGATTGAATTATTGCCTGCAAATCCAATTAAAAATATTGGCGACAAGAATGAAGAAATTGCCCTGAATTTGAAAATTTCTTGCTGCAATAGTGTGAATATTGAGCCTTTGGTTGATGAAATTTCTAAAATTAATTCTTTAAAAATTGATCATGGATTTGATGAAAATGATCAGCAATTTATTTTGATATCTGGAAGTGCTGAAGATAGTGAAATCAAGATTTGCGGCGATATTCTTTTGGGTCAAAATTTTGAAGAAATTAGTTTAAAAGAGCCAAAATGGTCGGATAATTTAGTTGGATTGGTTCAAATTTTCTTAGCATTTTATATAATTCAAACCGAGTTAAGTGATGAAGCAAAAAATAGCTGATCTGGTTTTTTTGTCGCAGAAAATTGGCCAGCGTCTTGATTATGTTCAAGGTGGCGGCGGCAATATTTCTGTAAAAATTTCCGCAGATTTAATGGCAATTAAAGCCTCGGGTTATGAGTTAAAAAACCTGACGCAGAAAGACGGCTTCGCCTTTGTGAATCATGAATTGGTGAATCAGGGAATTGCAGATTTTGTGGATAATAAAAATGGTGATGATGAAAAATTTTCGGCTGTTGTAAAGTCAGCAACTCAAGTTTTAGAAGGTTTTCCAAACCTTCGCCCTTCAATGGAAACTGGCTTTCATTCTTTACTGCCTTTCACTTATGTGGTTCATAGTCACAGCCTTTATGCAGGAGTTTTGAATTGCTCGGCGCAAGGAAGAGAAATTGCTAAAAAATTATTTCCTGAAGTTTTATGGATTGGTTATGAAAATCCGGGCTTCGAAGTGACTGAGGCAATTGCTAGATCTTTAAAAAAAAGAGGAAGCCCAGTACAAATTATTTTCTTGCAAAATCATGGTTTGATTGTGGCGGCAGATGATGCAAATCAAGCCTTGGAACTACATGAAATGGTGAGCGAAAAAATCCAAAATTTCTTAAAAATTCCAACTTTTAAACTTGCTGAAATTCAAATTTTCTCGACCAGTTTTATGAGAAAAAATGTGCTATTTCCTGATCAAATTGTTTTTGGAATTTCTGAAGAATTTGCTAAAAGCGAAGTGGCAGCACATATTTTTGCGGCCTATGCTTTCATCTTGAGAAGCGTTGGCCAAGCAAAGCTAGAACCAGTTTTTATTGAACAAAAAAATATTGATTTTGTGCTGAATATGGAAAGTGAAAAATATAGAAAAGAGGTGGCAAAAAAATGAAAGTAATAATTCCAATGTCGGGCTTGGGTTCGCGTTTTATCGCGGCTGGTTATAAAGATCCGAAGCCTTTAATTAAAGTTCATGGCAAGCCTATTATTGAATGGGTGGTGAATATGTTTTCGCCAGATGATGAGTTTATTTTTATTTGTCGCGATGAGCATATTGAAAATACTAATTTGGCGGCCGAGCTGCAAAGAATAAAGCCAAATGCTGAAATTATCTCGATTAAAAATCATAAAAGAGGCCCTGTTTATGCGGTGGCGCAGATTTTTGATAAAATTAAAAATGATGAGCCAGTTTTGGTAAGTTACTGCGATTATTACATGCGCTGGGATTATGAAGGATTTAAGAAAGTAGTTTTGAATCCTGAAATTGATGGCTCGGTGCCATGTTATCAAGGCTTTCATCCCAATTTACTGCCGAAGAAGAATGTTTATGCAGGATGTTTGATTGATGAGCAAAATCTGCTTTTAGAAATTAAGGAAAAATTTTCTTTTGAGGAAGATAAAACTAAGGGATTTCATTCTCCCGGAGTTTATTTTTTTAAGAGCGGTGAGGTGATGAAGAAATATTTTCAAATGGCGCTAGATCAAGATTTAAGTATGAATGGCGAATTTTATGTGAGTTTGGTTTATCAATTGATGTTGCTGGATGGTTTGAAGATTTTTGTGCATGATAAAATTGATTATTTTTGTCAGTGGGGTACGCCGGAAGATTTGCAGGAATATGAGTTTTGGATGGATCAGGTGAGAACTTGTTAGCCCTCTTTGCAAAAGAGGGTGGATCAATCGCCTTTGGTGATTGAGACTGGTGATTTAAAAATGTAAATACGGAGTTTGTATCTTGAAATCCTCCGTCTCAATCGCCTTTGGCGATTGATCCACCTCCTTTTCAAAGGAGGATTAAAAACAAAATTAATGAATTCATGAATATTTTAATTCCTATGGCGGGCGCAGGAAGTCGTTTTGCGCAAGTTGGCTATAAAGAACATAAGCCTGTGATTCTGGTAACCGACAGACGCAGCGGCAAAAAAATTCCGATGGTGGTTGCGGCGACGCAAGATTTACCAGAATCAGCGACTAGCAAAATTATTTATGTTGATCGCGATTTTCATAAAAAAGATGGCGTAGAAGAAAAGATTAAAGAATTTTTTCCGTCAGCAGAATTTATCACAATTAATGAATTGACGCAAGGGCAAGCCAGCACTTGTTTGCTAGCTAAAGCACATATCAATAATGCTCAAGAATTGCTAATTGCGGGCTGTGATAATGGCATTGTTTTTGATGAAGCGAAATTTGCTGAAGCAAAAAAATCGGCTGATGTTTTGATTTTTACTTTCAGAAATAATGAAGCAGTTTTAGAAAATCCCAAAGGTTATGGCTGGGTTGATGCAGATGAATCGGGAGTTGTTAAGGGTGTTTCAGTAAAAGTTCCAATCAGTGAAAATCCAGTTAAAGATCACGCAATTGTTTCGGCTTTTTGGTTTAAACAAGGGCAATATTTTGTAAAATGTTCGGAAGAAATGATTGCACAAAATGATCGTATCAATGGCGAATTTTACGCTGATCAAGTGATGAAATATTGCCTAGCGCAAGGTTTAAGAGTTAATGTCTTCGAAGTTGACAAATACTTGTGCTGGGGCACGCCTGCGGAATATGAAAATTACGAAAAAACCATTAATTATTGGCGTGGTTTTTATGAGGCGGAATTTGAGCAAAAATCTTCAAGTCCAAAATCTGCAACTGAACAAAAACTTTCAATCGCAGTTCCTTGTTACAATGAAGTAAAAAATGTTCCTCTAATTATTGAAGCTTTCAAAAAAGCAGTGGCAAATCGCAAAAATATTGAAGTGATTTTGGTGAATAATGGCTCAACTGATGATTCAGCGAATGTTTTTGAAGCCGCGCTTTCAAAGGAAGAAAATGGTATTTTTAAACTTGTAAATGTGGTAAAAAATCAAGGCTATGGCTTTGGAATTTTATCGGGGCTTGAAGCGGCAAGTGGTGATGTTTTAGCATGGACCCACGCCGATATGCAAACCGATCCAGCAGATGTGATTAAAGGCTTCGATTTATATTTAGCGCAAGGCAACACCGAAACTTTCATCAAAGGCAAACGCAAAAATCGCGCTGCTTTAGAATTTCTATTTACCTTTGGAATGCAGATGGTTGCTAGCCTAGCTCTTAAAACTTATTTAGATGACATCAACGCCCAACCAAAAATTTTCTCTAAAAATTTCTACGAAAAATTCATCAAAAACCAAGCACCAAAAGATTTCTCTCTCGATCTTTTTGTGCTTTACACAGCCAAAAAACAGGGCTTAAAAATTAAAGAAATTGAAGTGAATTTTGCCAAAAGAATGCACGGCGAAGCAAAAGGTGGTGGATCTTGGAAGACTAGAATTAAGCTGATAAAAAGGACTTTTTCTTATATTTTTGAAATTAGAAAAAAATTAACCAAATCAAATTTTTAATATGAATTTTTTTAAAAAAATAATAACCGTATTAAAAAAACTTCCTCCATCTATACTAATCTTTCTACTTTTTTCTGCTTATTTTTTTATAAGATTTCCTTATTTCACAATTGATGTATTTAACTATGATGAAAATTGGCATTCAGGCTATATGAATCCAGGATTTAAAGATCAGATAAAATCTTATCAGGCTTTTAGTCCTCTATATTGGATATTTGGGCATCTGGTCTTAAAAACTATAGGATATTTTGATATTGGTTTTGGAAGAACTTTTTTAAGATTACTATTTGCCGGATTTTATTTTGGATCAATTTTTTTAATTTATAAAATATCTAAAAATAGATCGAATCATAGCTCTGCTATGACTTTTTTGACGCTTCTTTTTATATTATCCGCACCAATATCTTTCTTCGGTGGAAAGGCGATAACGCCAGAATATTTGCAGTTATTTTTATTTACTATTTGTCTTTATTTTCTTTCTAGAAATGAAAAAAAATCTCAAAAAAGTGATAAATCTTTAAAATGGAAAGAAGCTTTTTTAAAAGCTTTGAATAGCTTTAAAATAAGCTATCTAAAGAGATTCAATGAAAAATATTCTCGGATTTGTGAAGTAAGATTGATGTGTTTTATCTGGTTTTTAGCTGGAATTTCAGCAGGTTTAAAAATGCATGCTTTGGCGATATTGCCATTTCTTTTCTTCTACAGAATTACCTTTTTAGAAGATGAAATTAAGAGAGAAGGATTTTTTAGAACATCTTGTAAATTAGCTAAAATTGCACTGCCGATGTCTTTGCTTGGTTTGTTGGTTGCGAATTTTCCCATTTTTACAAATTATCAAGAAACCAAACAAGCTTTTGGAAATGTTGAGGCCACTAGTTTTGGCAATATAATATCGAAATTAAATATCCTATTATTTCACATCAAAGATCCGCAATGTTGGGAAGCAATTTGTCCATTTTATGTGAGAAATGGTTATTCGCATTTGATTTACGATTTAGTGCCGCCAATTAGTATATTTTGTGTGATGGCGATTTTTTTGCTATCAATGAAAAACAGAAGAAATGTTGTGATATTTTCTTTATTCTTTTTTTCAGTAATTTTTATCGAAATTTTCATAGCAACCGGCTATGCAAATTATCCTTGGTATCACATAACTTATGTGCCGCTTTTATTGTCTCTCTTGTTGCGATTAGATATTGAAAATCTAAATAAATTCAGAAGATATTGCGTTTACACTTTGTTGATTATGGGTGTTGTGTGTAATTTGGTTACAACTATATATTCGATTAAAACTGCGTATGGTCTTAGAACTAAAGCCTCAGAATTAATTAAAAATAATTCTAAAAATACTCTTTGTATTGATGAGATAATTTCGCAAGAAAAGCCTAATGCTTATGTATTTGGGGTTATTTCTTTATTTAACGGAAAATCATCTTCCTTCATTGAGTCTGATTTTTTAAGAAAAAAATATTTTAATTCTTCTCCAAAAAACTTTAGTGAAGGTGGAGATTTAGAGAAGAATGTGATAAATGAATTGGCAAAAAACAAAAAAATTAAAATAGTTTTTAGCATTGATGAAGCTTCTGCTTATTATAATTCCAATCTTTATGAATATAATTCGCGAATTGCTTTTGTGAAAAAAAGTTTTGAAAAAGAATGGCAAAAAAACTTTCCTAATAGAGAAATTACATCTCAGGTTAAAACTATAAAATCTTGCACAGGAATTAATAATTACGCCTTGGAAGTGATCATAAAATAATATGCTGACTTACCAATAATGTTAGATTTTGATCAGAAAAAACTTATTTAGTGTCATTAGAAATTTCTATTAGTTTTCTCAATTAGCCATTCTTTTTTCCAAGGCATTAAGTTATGTTTTGGAAACCCCTATAAATAAATATTAAATTAACTCTGATGTCAGAAAAATTTCTTCATTACTTACTCGCTTCATTATTAATTTTGGTAATTTTTCTAATTATACATGTGCTGCATTTTAGATTATTAAAGCCAGAAATAGTCTTAAAAGCCTGTGTTATTGATGTGATATTATCTTGTTTATCAGGCTTCATTATTTACGCATTCCTTCTTAAAAATGATCTATTTGTTTCCTTCTCAGCGATGGTCACAATGCTTCTTGGATTGGCTCTTTATGCAGTTCTAGTTCCAACCATGGTTGATAGATCTTTGTCAGTTTATATGTTGGTATATTTGCAAGAAAGTGCGCAAGGATTTTTATCTAAAGAAGATCTAAAAAAAATGCTTATTAATGACTCAATTTTGGATAAAAGAATTCAAGAGCATCTAAGAGCTGGAGCAATTGAAATTGATGGTGATAAAATAAAAATAACTGAAAAAGGAAGAATTGTTTCCAAGATATTCATGTATGACCTTGCTATTCTTGATTTAAAGAGAAATTTTTAAAATAAAATTTTTGAGTCAATTTTTTATCCATCACTAAGATCAATCAAATTCTAACTTATGCCAAAATTGATAAATTTATTTAAGTCTTTTTTAGAAGATTTTAAGAAAATGGATCTTTGGCATAAGATTCTATTGATCATTTCGACACTGTTTTTTTCCTTCATTTTTATTGAAAATTTTGTTTTTTCAAATTCATTCTCTACCTTGCAATTAAGAGAGATTGATGACACTGCATTTCAATATAGCATAAGAAATATTCATGAGAGTATTTCGTCCTTTAAATTTGACAGATTGATCAAGCTGAATGATTACGGCTATGGCTGGATTTACTGGATTATTGTTGGGCTGATTACTTATCCATTTTATCTTTTGGTGTTAGTTACAGATTTTTATGTTCCTCTAATTGCACTTCCTCGCGACATTTCATTGGCTTTCACAATAGGCTCTTCCTTCTTCATTTATAAGTCTCTATCGTTTTATAGCAAAGATGAATTTTTGAAATTCATGTCGATGATTTTGCTAATGTCTTTTCCGGCATTCGGATTTTTTTCTATGCGTTTTGGCACTGTTTCGCAAGTGATGTTTTTCTCTACTTTGGCTTTTTATCTGACTATTAGAAAAGATGATTATGAGAAAAAAGATTTACGAAATATTGCAATATCTGCTGCTTTATGCGTTGGAACCAAAATAAGCGGCGCTCTTATTTTGCCCCTGATTGGCTTGATTATGGCTGACAGAATGCAGTGGAAAATGAACAAAGAAACATTCAAAAAAGCTAAATATTTTTTACTAAATTTTTTATTATTTTTTGTTTTATTCAGCGATCCAGCTTTGTTTTTAAGCCCTTTTAAACCTGAATATCTCTATTCTTACATTGAGGCTTTGAAGAGCAATTCTCACTTAGCTTTGCAGGATAATTTTTTGCAAATTATGACAGAAGTTTTGGGTGTGGGATATTTGAATATTTACTTTGCAGGCGCGGCAATTGCCTTTTTGCTTCTGAATATTTTTTATAAAGAGCGTTATAAAAGAGACTTCCTATTCATGGCTTTATGGATGGTTTTCACCTTGTCTTTGTTGGTGAAAATTATGTCGATGGGAGGTCAATATGTTATTAATTACGCTTTGGCTGTGATGTATTTATTGGCTTTCTCTATTTTATTTTTAGAAAAGTGGGGAAGGTTAGGAAAGGTTGTGGCTGTATCATTTGTCATTATGAGTTTTCTTACAAATTACAGCAACATTTCTTCAGGATTTTATTCCAATATGAAATATTTTAAATTGCTGCAAGACCAGATGATTGTTGCAAAAGTTGCAGCTAACGACTCTATCAAAAAATTAATTCCAGATCCAAAAGAAAATAAAGAGCAGAAAGTTAATGTTTTGATGGATTACCGAGCTATTTTTCCTTACTCGCATTTCGATAGAGAAAATTTAAATGCAGTTTTTGCTTTTGATAATATTCAGAAAGTGCGAGATCAAATTAAAGGAGATTTTGACTATATTTCTTTGAACAAGACTTCTCCATATTTTTTACCAGATCAGGAATTTAGTGACTTCATCGCAAAATTAAAAAATGAGTCAGAGCTTACTGATCAAGTTGAAAGTAGAAAAATTGTGCAGAAATTAATGGATAGTAAAAAGTTTGAAGATGTGGAATATGAGATTTTGCTTAATGAAAATAACATAATCTTTTTTGGGAAAAGATCGGTTAAATAAATGAAAATAAAGATATGGAAAACTCATCTAAAATAAAGCTAAGCGTTGTAGTTCAAGCCAATAATTTTGAGAAATATGTTAGGAAATGTCTTGATAGTATTTTGATGCAAAAGGTGAATTTTGAATATGAATTATTATGTTCAGATGATTGTTCCACAGATAATTCCTTGGCTATTTTGGAAGAATATCAAAGCAAATTTCCCAATATCATTAAAGTTGTGAAAAATGCGAAAAATTTAGGATCTGCGAAAACTGCCCTAAAATTATATTCTCTAACTCAAGGTCAATATATGACTGTGATTGATGGAGATGATTATTTAATTGATGAAAATAGATTTCGGCAGCAGGTAGATTTTTTGGATCAGAATCCCGATTTTACTGGAGTTGCCAGCAATACCATCATGAAATATGAAGATAATAGCAAAGAAGATGAATTGATTGTTAAGTCAGAAATTCCTACGCAGCACACGGTTGAAGATTTTATTTCAGCCAGAACTTATTTCCATACTTCGGCAATAATGTTTCGTAATATTTACAAAAACCGTTACCCAAATTTTTTAAGTCATGAATATGGCGAAGGTGATTGGATAAGAGCAATCATGCATTCTTCGCAAGGCAATATTGGTTATATTGACAAGATTGTTTCAGTTTACAGAGTCCACAATAAAGGCGCGTGGAACAAGATGAATGACTTTCAGAAGATGAATAGAAACACTTATGCTTGTGTGCATTTTAATCAATTTCTGGAAAAGAAATATGATCAGCTCTTTGCCTCAAGAATTAAAATATTTGTTGAACATATAATTGCTTCTTTTCCAAAAGAGATGAGCTGGAATCGCCATTTTTTGAGTAGGCTGCAATATGAGATTTTGCTGATGAAGGATAATAAAAGTTTAAATAAGATATAATAAGAAAAAGATAAAAATGACTGTTTTAAAAGGAATGTTTGTGGGGCTGCGCTCAGTTACGGAAAATGACGCGGAATTTATTTTGAAAATTCGTACGGATGAAAAGTTAGCGAAATTTTTAAATAAAACTTCTCCCGATATTGAGCTGCAAAAAACTTGGATAAGAGGACAAATTGCTAGAGATGGCGATTATTATTTTATTATTGAAGATTTGAAAAGTGGCAATCCTTTGGGCTGCATTTCGATTTATGACATTGTTGAAAAAAGCGGAGAATTTGGGCGTTGGATTTCAATTGGCAATTCTTTACAAAATATCGAATCTTGCATTTTGCTTTATGATTTTGCCTTTGAGAAAGGACTTGATTTCGTAGATAGTTTTACCGATATGAAAAATAGCAATATTGTGAATTTTCATAAAAGTTTTGGCGCAGTTTTTGTCAAAGAATTAGCAAGCGGTGAATATAAAAATAACAGCTCGAACTTTGCGCAATATAGAATGACCAAAGAGCATTACCAAGAAGTAAGAGAAAGCAAAATAACGCTATTAAAGAATTTTTTATGAAGCTGCACCATTACGGATTTTTAACTGATGACATGTCTAAATGTATAGCCGCATATGAGTTGCTGGGATATCGAAAAATCAGCTCTTATTTTGATGAAATTAGGATGATTGATATTGTCTTTTTGCAAAATGGTAATGACTCGGCTTTGCTAGAATTGGTTAGCCCGAAATCAGAAAATTCAGTGGTTTTCAAGATGTTAAATAAACATCGCAACAGTCTTTATCATTCTTGTTATGAAGTAGAAAATTTAGACGCTGCAATTGAAAAATTATGTGACAAAGCCTTTCTACTGATAGACGCACCAAAACCTGCAATTGCTTTTGAGAATCGCAAAGTGGCCTTTTTATTTTCTCAATTCACCGGAATCATAGAATTATTAGAATCAAATGAAGTTTAGTTTTTTAGGTAATTACACAATCGACATCATCGCTAAAGAATATGCTAAGGCCACAAAGGATGAAATTTTCATCTCAGGCTATGGCCAATATTTCTTTGATCTGATGAATGAAAATAGCGATTATTATAATTTCAAATCAGATTTTTCGATCTTGCTTTTAGATGGAAATTCTTTGCTGGAAAATAAGACGCTGGAAGAAGCTAAATCTCATATTTTAGAGTTAATTGAGCTTTTTGAAAAAGGTTCTTCGGGCTATTTGGTTTTAGGAAATATCTTTCTGGATTCAGCTGTCAATTCAGTAAAAAATTATAATAGCGAAGATTCCTGCAAAAACTTGCAGATGCAGTTAAATAGATTCTTAACTGAGATTTCCAAAGAAAATAATCGCGTTTTTATTTTAGATATTTTGTCGCTGATTGAAGAATATGGCGTGAGAAATATTTACGATAATTCGATGTGGCAATATGGCAAAATTCGCTTCAATAAATTGGGTCATAAAATTATCGCTGAAGAAATTTTAGTGTTGGTTAATGCCATTAAAAACCAAACCAAAAAATGTTTGGTTTTAGATTTAGACAACACCTTGTGGGGCGGCGTGATTGGTGAAGATGGGATGAGCGGAATTCAGCTTGGGCCTGATGGAATTGGGGAATGTTTCTTAAAATTCCAAAAGCGCATCAAAGAAATTAGTGAAAAAGGAGTTATTCTTTGTTTATGTTCAAAAAATAATTTGGCTGATGCCAAAGAAGTCTTCGATAGCCATGAATTTTGCTATTTAAAATGGGATGATTTTATTTTGCATAAAGTTGACTGGAACAGAAAGGATAAAAATATTTCCGAGATAGCCGAAGTTTTAAATATTGGCGAAGATAGTTTGGTTTTCATCGATGATAATCCCGTAGAAAGGGCGATTGTAAGAGAAAATACTAAAGTCACAGTGCCTGAATTTCCTGAATTGCCAGAAGATTTGGAAAATTTTATCAAGACAGTTGATAAAAAATATTTCGCAAAATTTTCAGTTACCAAAGAAGACAAGGAAAAAACTTTTCAATATAAGCAAAATAGCGAAAGAGAAAAAATCAGAACCAAAGTTGATAATATTGACGAATTTATCAAAGCTTTGGGTATTAAAATTGTGATTGAGAAAGCTAGTGAAGACAATGTCGCTAGAATTGCTCAGATGACTCAGAAGACCAATCAATTTAATTTAACTACTAAGAGATATACTGAGCAGGAAATTAGAGATATGATGAATGCTGAGGGCAATAAATATCTAATTTACGCCGGCAAAGTAGAAGATAAATTTGGTAGCTACGGAATTGTGGTTCAGATAATCTTAGAAAAAACTGCTTCAGGCAATTATGAAATAGATACTTTCTTAATGAGTTGTCGCGTGATTGGTAGAAAAATTGAGGATTATTTTCTTGATAATGTTCTTAGACTTACAAAGAATGAAGCAGTGACAGCGCGATATATCCCCACCGAAAAAAACATTCTGGTGAAAAATAAATATGAAGAACTTGGTTTTTCTTTAATTGAAGACAAAGAAAATGGCGAAAAAATATACAAATCTAGTTCGTTTAGATCTTTAGACGATAAAATCTCAATCAAATATGAATAATAAAATTATAGAAATTCTCTCATCTGCTTTTGAATGTGAGATCAACGAAGAATCTTCGACAGAAAATACCCCTAATTGGGATTCTTTAAACCATGTAAGAATGATTTTAGAGTTGCAGCAAAGTTTCGGCATCCGCATTTCTCACGATAAAATTGCTGAATTAACTTCAGTTAAAAAAATTTCCGACTTTCTGAAAGATAAAAATATTCAAGTTTCTTAAATATGGCGCGCATTATATTCAGCACAGTTTCAGGCTTGCCAAATTCTAGTAAACTTCCATGTTTTTATGAAGGATTTACGGCAGCTTTGGCCAGAGAAGGCAATGAAGTTTTGGTGATCATCAATAATAAATTCATCAAAAATCACTGGGGAAATAACAAGACTAAAAAAAATGTATATAAGAAAAAATTGAGTCAGGAAATTATGAATTTTAATCCTGATTTGGTGATCACCGCGAATAATTCTTTATATGAAGAAATTCCAAATTTGGTGACTTGTCCGATTGTGATATATTGCACCGATTCGCCGTCAGGCTTTGTAGATCGCGATATTTTAAAAGATAATATTGGCAGATATCATATTTTCCTGCCATCAGAAACCTTGATTCCAATGACCAGAGAATATTTTGGTTATGACATGAAATGTTTGGAAATTTTGCAATATGCTACGGATTTTCAGGCTGAAGCGATAGATCAAGACAAGAATATTTCTTTCATTGGCACTAATTTCAGCTTTGTTGGAGATAAATTTAGAAGTACTTTTAATGGCAAATTTCATGACCAAAAATATAAAGCAGATTTCATAAAATTTATAAATCTGTTTAAAAAAGATGTTTTGAGAAAGCCGGATGCTTATCTAGCAGAGCTTGGTTTGGCTCCTGATTTTTTGGGTTCAATTTCTCATATCGAATTGTTAAATCTTTTTTCTTCAAATTTTAGAATTCAAACTTTAGCGGCAATTGCTGATTTGGATTTAAGTCTTTATGGTCGTAAAAATTGGTATAATGTTTGCGATTATTCTTTAGACACTTCTTTATCTTTCGTTGATCAAGAAGTTTCCTCGGTTTTAGACAATCAAAATATCTATAATTCTAGTAAGGTTTCGATCAATATTTCTCACTCTCAAGCCGGCACGGCATTTTCTTGGCGAGTGCGCGATGTAATGGCTTGTAACTCAGCTTTAGTTTCTGATCACAGGGAAGATATTATGACGGAATTTGGTAAATATGTTAAGATTCCAACTTTTACCAATCCTTTTGACGCAAGAATACTTTGCCAAAAATTATTGAGTGACGAAGTTTGGAGAAAAGAAATTGTAGCTGGTTCGCAATTATCAATTGAAGAGGGGCATCGCTTCAAACATAGAATCAAGGATGTGCAAGATATTCTTGGAATAACATTGCTTAACGATTCTAAAAAAGGATCTCTTAAATTTTTAAATCCTGATGATTTTTTCTTATTACCAACTCTTTCCCAAAAACTTATGGGAAAAAATGGTCCAGTAAGAGTGGCAAATAGAGCGAGAGTGAATTTGACTAGGGTTTTGAAAACAAAGATGAAAATAAAAAAGAAGCCTAGACTTTAGGCTTCTTTGGGCAGAAATGATAAAATATTTTTTTGCTTAAATTTCTTAAGCTTTTAAAAAACCTTTTACTTGCTGGGTTTTGCAGCTTTTCCAAATTTACTCCCAAAGGATATTGGGTGATAAAATTCTTATATTCTTTTAGGTCAAATTTGAAATTTTTACTGAGAATTTCTTTTGCACCATCTTGTGATAAAATTCTGTAAATTAAATTAATAGCAAACTGCATGTGATAAATGCTGCCACTGTTTTTTGAAGCTTCTTGAAAGATTAGATAATCGATTATTATTTTCTCTTCTAATGGCGAAAACATCGATAAAGAGCTGATTTTATGATCGGGGAAAATTTTTATAAGATCATGTAATGAAGAAATTTTTAAGAAATTTTCCAAAACTTTTTCATTGTCAAAAAGTAGTCTAATCCTCATATCCGCAGTGTTGCTGCTAAGATTTCCATTATTATTTCTTTCGCGATATTTTAAGAGTTTTTCAGGAATGATGAAAATTTCATGGCCCAAAAGACAAAGTTTTACCCATAAATTAAAATCATGGGCTTGAGTAATTTTAAAATCAAAACCACCAGCTTCTTTTAGGGCAGAGGTTCTAGCCATCAGGCTTGGAGCCGCCATGCAATTGCCATTATGGAAAAAATAATTTAACCATTCAGATCTGCTGCGATTTTCTTTTTCAAAAACTTTGGTATATTTTTTAGTTTTTTTCTCATCAGTTTTTCCATCTTCATCAATCACTTCCATTCCACTAAAAACAGCGCCGTAGCTTGGGTTTTTTTCTAAAAAATTTACCTGTTTTTCTAATTTGGTTTTTTCTATCACATCGTCCGAGGCAATCAAAGCGATATATTTTCCCTGGGCTTGTGCAATGCACATATTAGTGGTTTCGCATACTCCGCTATTTTTTTCAGAAATAATTAATCTGATTCTTGGGTCATTAAAACTTTTGATAATTTCAAGCGTATTGTCTGTGGAAGCATCATCGATAATCAGAATTTCAAAATCTTGGAAGGTTTGATCCAAGGCGCTTTGAATAGTCTCGCCAATATATTTAGCGTGGTTGTAGGAAGGAATCGCGACTGTTACTAGTGGGTTTGTCATCTTAGAATTTATTCATAATTTCTACCACTTTTGTCACATCTTCTTTGCTGTGAAAATAAGAAAGAGGCAGGCTTAAAGTTGTACTGTGAATTTCGGTAGAAATTGGGTAAGCCTCGCCATCAAAAATTCCTTGAGTAGCTTTTTGCTGATGAGGCGAAACAGGATAGTGAATTTCGGTTTTTATATTGTGATCAAGAAGATGCTGGCGCAGTTGATCGCGCTTTTCGTGGCGAATTGTGAATAGATGAAAAACATCTAAATGACCATCTGAAGCCTTTACTGGCTTGATGAAATCTTCTTTTAAATTCTCAAAATAAATTTTTGCTAAGGCGTTTTTATGAGAATTTATGTCGTTTAATTTTTTTAATTTCACTGAAAGAAAACCAGCCTGAATCTCGTCTAATCGAGAGTTATAGCCGATTACATCATTATAATATTTTACTTCAGAACCATAATTTCTAAGGCGATTAATTTTTTGGTTAAGGTCTAAGTCGTTTGTCACAATTGCGCCGCCGTCACCCAATGCTCCTAAATTTTTAGTTGGATAAAAACTAAAAGCGCCGAAATCACCAAAGCTGCCGGCAATTTTATTTTTATATAAAGCGCCGTGAGCTTGCGCGCAGTCTTCGATAAGTTTTAAATTATATTTTTTACACAAAGCCAAAATCGGATCCATGTCGCAGCATTTGCCATAAAGGTGAACGATGATGATGGCGCGAGTTTTTTTGGTAATTTTTTCTTCAATTTTTGCAGGGTCGATATTGTAAGTTGCGATATCTGGCTCAACTAAAATTGGCTTCAAACCATTTTGCAAAATTGATAAAATAGTTGCGATGTAAGTGTTAGAAGGCGCGATGATTTCGCTGTCTTTTTCAAATTCGAAGACATTGAGTGACAAGGTGAGGGCGTCAAGGCCAGAAGCAACTCCAGAAGCATATTTTGAATTGCAATAAGCGGCGAATTCAGCTTCGAAAGTTGAAACATTTTTGCCAAGAATATACCAGCCACTTTCGAGAGTTTTGGCGAATGATTCTTTATATTCGGCAAAGAATGGTTGGTTAAGTTTGGCTAAGTTTTCGAATTCGATCATGGTTTTTAATTTTGTTTTTTAAGTCTTACTAAACCGCTATCTTCAAAACCGCCGGCCTAAGCGGAGTCGAAACCAGCGGATTCTTCTTGCCATACAGCTAACTCCGCAGCAGGAATCTTCCTCTGGTTTCGACTCCTCTTGGGCCGGCGGTTTTGATGGTTGTATTTATTGTTTAATATTCAATTTCCTAAACTCCAAAAACTCTTCATAAGTTTTTAAGTAATCTTCTTCCTCATAAAATTCATCAGCCAAAACCATCAATACACAATCTTCAGAAAAATCAAAAATCTCGCGCCAAACTAATCCGTTAAAAAGCATACCAACATTGGCTTTATCAAGCGTCACAACTTCTTGTTTTTCTCCATCATCAAGACGAATTTTGCAGCTGCCAGACATCGCAATATAAACTTGTTTCAGTTTTTTATGAGCATGTTTGGCGCGGGTTTGGCTGGGGTTATTTTTAAAAAGGTAATAAATTCTTTTAATATCGAAGGGAATATTTTTAGAAGATTCTATCGCAACCAAAGAGCCGCGATCATCTTGGTGAGTTTCAAAATCTATCATTGTTACCATTTCTAGATTTCTAGGCATCATAAATGGTCTCTAAATATTTTCTGTAAGGGCTGCCTTTTTTATATTTTTTGATCAGAAGCGCGAAATCATTTTTGTCGATAAAACCTTTTCTAAAAGCCATTTCTTCAAGGCAGGCGATTTTTAATCCTTGGCGTTTTTCGATGGTGTGAATGAATTGAGAAGCTTCTAAAAGTGAATCTGGCGTTCCGGCGTCAAGCCAAGCAAATCCGCGTTTTAACTTAACCACGCCCAGTTTTTTCTTTTTTAAATAAGCAATATTCACATCAGTAATTTCAAGCTCGCCGCGCGCGGATGGTTTTAATTTTTTAGTAATTTCAACCACTTCAGAATTGTAAATATAAAGCCCAGTGACAGCTAAATTTGATTTGGGGTGTTTAGGTTTTTCTTCAATTGAAAGCACTTTATCACTATCAGCATCAAGCTCGATAACGCCATATCTTTCAGGGTCTGAGACATGATAAGCAAAAACAAATCCACCGATTTTTTTTGATTCTAATTGGGTGATTTTTTCTTCTAAACTTTCGCTGTTAATTTCTGATCCATAGAAAATATTATCGCCTAGAATTAAGCAAACATTGCTGTTACCGATAAATTTTTCGCCAATCAAAAATGCTTCAGCAATGCCTTTTGGTTGGTCTTGAACTTCGTAAGAAATTTTGATTCCGAGTTCTGAACCGTCGCCTAAAAATTTCTCGATATTTTTAGTATCTTCAGGCGTTGAAATTATAAGAATTTTTTTAATTCCTAAATTCATCAAAGTGGCCAAAGGATAACAAATCATCGGCTTATCATAAACTGGCAACAGCTGTTTGCTGATTACATGTGTTAAGGGCGCAAGCCTCGTTCCAGAGCCACCTGCGAGAATTATTCCTTTCATTAAAAATCCACTTATTTATTTAGGAGTTTTGGCAAATACCAATTCACTATTTCTAAAATTCTTTCTTCAAAAGTTTTGGCGCTGACAAAGCCAAGTTCATTGCGAGCTTTGCTATCGTCAATTGCATATCTTTTATCGTGACCCAAACGGTCTTCAACAAAAGTTATTTGGGCTGAATAAGATTTGCCATCTTTTTTTGGATGTATCTTGTCTAAAATTTCACAAATAATTTTAGCCAGACTGATATTTTCTTTTTCACAATTTCCACCAAAACAATAACTTTCGCCAAGCCTTCCTTTTGTAAGCGCCAAATAGATTCCGTCGCAGTGATCTTCAACTTGAATCCAGTCGCGGATATTTCGGCCATTGCCGTAAATTGGAATTATTTTATCAGAAAGAGCGCTGCGAATAATTGTTGGAATAAGCTTTTCTTCATTTTGTCTTGGGCCGTAATTATTAGAGCAATTGGTGGTGACGCAAGGCAGGCCATAAGTTTCAAACCAAGCGCGCACCAAATGATCAGAGGCAGCTTTAGAAGCTGAATAAGGTGAATTTGGTTTGTAAGTGCTATTTTCAGTAAATTTTGGATCTTCTAAAGTTAGTGAACCAAAAACTTCGTCGGTAGAAATATGTAGGAAACGGAAATTTTCTTTTTTTGCAGAATCCAAGTTTCGCCAGTAATTTAGAGATTTAGAAAGCAGGTTGAAAGTGCCTTTAACATTGGTGTCGATGAAAACTTCTGGTGAAGAAATTGAATTATCGACATGAGATTCGGCAGCGAAATTTACCACAAAATCAACTTGGTTTTCTGCAAGTAACTGGGTTACTAAATCTTGATCTAAAATATCGCCTTTGACGAATTTGAAATTTTGATGATTAGAAATTTCAGCAAGATTTTCGAGATTTCCTGCGTAAGTAAGCTTGTCGAGAATGACGATTTTGTGGTTTAGTTGGATCATTTTAATGGCGAAACAACTGCCAATGAAGCCAGCGCCGCCAGTGATTAGGATGGTTTTCATTTTTTGGAAATTATCTGAAATTGTATAATTATTTTTTTAAATCAAAACTGGTGACCCGCGCAGAGTCGAAAAAACTGGTATATATGGAGACGAATATTTCTTCTACTCCCGCATAATAAAAGTTCTCTCTTCATTATTCTCATTAAAATCGGCAACCACAAGTTCAGTGCCATTGCCGATTTCATTCATAGTAATTACTCTTCCTGTGTGAAGTTCGCTGCTATCATAAAAATCAATCACTAGCCCTTCACGAACTAAATTTCCTGGGCCAATTTCTATAGGAGAGTTTCTATTTTGATCAACGCCGTCCCAAGCTAAAGAATTTTTTATAGTCGCAAAAGTTACAGCAAAAAATAGCAGAGTTCCAAATTTAAATTTCATTGATCTTGAAATGTTGTTGACATTTTAGGATATAATTTGTCTATTGCGCGCCTTCGTTTTCAAAATGAAGTTAATTATTTTTTCGTCGGGGCGTAGCGCAGTCTGGTAGCGCATCTGGTTTGGGACCAGAGGGTCGGGAGTTCGAATCTCTCCGCCCCGACCATTAAATAATTTTACAATTCATTTTCATGTCTTACTTCCTTCTCAGCTTTAATCTCTTCTTCTTTACCAGCTTCAGCGATAACTTCCGCTAAAACTTCCTGTTCTACTTCTTCTATAGTTTTGGGTTTTTCAAAAATCTCGGCATTATCTGCGTTTTCATCATACATAATAATATCTTTCATCACTTCAGAATTTATATCTCTGAAAGCAGAAAGAGTATTTTCGATGTCATTGTTATTAAGGCCGGCAGAAAGCAATGCGGCTTTACTAAGTTGCAAACTAGCTTCAAGATTTTTGCAAACCACCAAATGAGCGCCAACTCTTTTGAAGCGTTCGGTGTTATTAAAACTTTCTGATTTAGTAACGATATTAGTGTGAGGGAAATGCTCGTGAATGAAGCGGATAATTTTTACACAGGCAATTTCATCATCCATTGCCACAATAACCGATTCTGATCTTTCAATGCCGATATAGCGCAAAATATCAGCATTCATGGCGTCGCCATAATAGATGTTATAGCCGTTATTTTTTTCGATGCGGACAAGACGATGATTACTTTCTAAAGCGATATATTTAACGCCTCTTTTGCGCAAAATATAAGAAACAATACGACCAACTTTAGTGAATCCGATAACGATTACATGTTTAGAAACATCGCCAATTTCTCTTTTAATGCTGCCATCATGCAAAGTTTCTTTGATATATAAACGAGCTTTTATTTTGCGCCCTAAGCCTGCTAGCAAAGGTGTGAAGGCCATGGTTAAAGTGACCACTGTCATTAAAAATTGTGAAAGATCTTGATCGATAAATCTTTGTTGAACCGCCATTACGAATACTACGAAAGCGAATTCGCCGCCTTGAGATAGAAGCAAAGAAGTGTGAATTGCAGGCGCCAATGGGAAGCGGAAAATTTTGCATAAAAGCAAAATGATAGAAGACTTCACGGCAATTAAGGCAAGAGATGCGGCAATAATGTAAGGCAAGCTTGTGATAAGTAATTCGAAGTCGAAAGACATGCCGATGGTCATGAAAAATAATCCCATGAGCAAAGATTTTAGAGATAAAATCTCTTCTTCAACGCGATATTTATATTCAGTTTCTGCAACCATTAAACCAGCGATGAAAGCGCCAAGGGCAAAGGAAAGGCCCATGTAATTACTTAAATAAGCCGAGCCTAAAATGATTACCAAAGTGAAGCTTAAAAATAGAACCTGACTTTTTGATTCAGCAATTAAGCGATAGACTGGGCGCAGCAAAGAACGACCGACGGCGAAAATTATGGCCATGGCAATTAAAGCGTCGATTAAAGCGCCACCCAAAGCGTGAGCGATGTTGATGTCGGTTTTAGAAAGGATTGGAAGTAAAACCAAAATTGGAATTACCGCTAAATCTTGCATTAAAAGAATTGAAAAAGACAGGCGACCAACGCGAGTTGTTTCTTCGCTATTTTCAGAAATTACTTGTAAAACGATGGCCGTAGAAGATAGAGATAGCGCACTTCCAACGATGACTGAAGTTTCGAGGTTTAAATCAAAAAATTGATGACAAATGAAGGAAATAACCAGAGATGTGAAAATTACCTGCAAGCTTCCAAAACCCAAGACATACTTCTTCATGGACATGAGTCGTCCGAAAGTCAGTTCTAAGCCGATGGCAAAAAGCAAAAATACAATACCAAATTCGGCGATTGATTTGGTGGTTTCGCCACTGGTCAAAACTCCAAATCCGAAAGGACCAATTGCGGCGCCCGATACTAGATATCCAAGGGCGGGACTAAGACCAAATTGTTTGAAAATGATAACTATTGCAACTGAGGCAAAAAGTAAAACTAAGATGTCTCGTAGATAGGTGGTATCATGCATTGTGAATTTTTATTTTGTCTTCTTTTCTAGAAGATCATTAATGGGATTGTACCTTCGTGAAGCTCGGATGAATCGGCAAAGAGCTTTTTAAATTGCAATTGAGATTTTGGGTTTATAAATTGCGCCTTTCTTACACGCAAGCATCTTTTCAAGCAACTGGTCAAGCCATGACAGAATTTGAAAAAATCTACCAAGTTTAATTTCTGAAATTTCTAAAAAAACATGTCTATTTTATCTGACGGATCGATTGCTGATTTAGCAAAAAATCAAAAAATGATTGAACCATTTATTGCTAATCAAACTAAATTTAATGAAAAAGGTGAAAAAATAATTTCTTACGGAAATTCATCTTATGGTTATGACGCAAGAGTTTCTAATGAGTTTAAGATTTTTACTAATATTGATTCGGCGATTGTTGATCCAAAAAATTTCTCAGATAATAGTTTTGTAAATCGCACGATGGATGTTTGCATAATTCCGCCAAATAGCTTCGCTTTAGCGCGCACTGTGGAATATTTTAGAATTCCCAAAGATGTTTTAGTGGTATGTGTGGGCAAATCTACTTACGCTAGATGTGGAATTATTGTGAATGTAACGCCGCTTGAACCTGGTTGGGAAGGGCATGTGACTTTAGAATTTTCTAACACCACGCCACTTCCTGCAAAAATTTATGCTTTTGAAGGCGCTTGTCAGTTTTTATTTTTTAAAGGTGATAAAGCTTGCGAAGTTTCTTATGACATGAGAAATGGTAAATATATGGGGCAGGTTGGTGTGACTTTGCCGAAGGTTTAACCATATCTCGGCCTTTGCGAGAATTATCAAAAATATCTTTAACATGATTAGATTTTTTCTATTAGCTTTTTATCTAACTGTTTCCTTCGCTGGAAACCTTATTGCAGAAGATGTACCAGCACCTAAAGTGAAAAAATCCTTATCTATTTTCGATCCAAAAACCCCCACTCCTTCCAGATTTTTTGCGGCAGATATTTCAATGCCCGAATATTTTGCCACCAGTAATAATTTAGCTAAAAAAGTTGGCTCATTTTATCGCGCTTTTGGTGAAGTAATTTTTGTGCAAGGCACAATTTCAGATTCTTTTGGTGTGCCAATTGAAGGTGCGGTGATTGAAATTTGGCAAACTAATGCCGCTGGAAAATATCACACTTTGCTAGAGCCAGATAGTGAATATATTGATAAATATTTTAGCATGTCGGGTCGCACAATTACCGATAATATTGGCAATTACCATTTTATTACCATCATGCCTGGGGCCAACCCAGGAAGAGCGCCGCACATTAACATGAATATTTATCACCAAAGATTCGGCAAGCTTGAAACCGAAATGTATTTTGAAGCTCATCCTTACAATGATTCAGATTACCAATATTTAGCTTATAGCGAAGAAGAGAGAAAAAAGCTGACAGCCAAAGTTACTCATTCAGATATTACAGATACTAATTCCGTTAAACTTTGTACTTTTAACATGGTTATGCGCGGTATTCATCAATATAAAGGATTCTAGCCGCTGACGCTGACGCTACAGCGCACCAAGGCCTTTCCGAAGTTTAAGAGAAATAAAATAAAATTAATTTACATTGAATATGAAGTCACAAAGACAGTTACAAATGGGCGAGAATGTTAAGAGAAATATGTCGGAGATTTTTCTGCGTGAAGATATTTTAACAGTTCCAGGAAGTTATATTACAATTTTGGAAGCGGATGTTAGTCCAGATGGAAAGAATGCGCGCATCTTTATTGATATTTTTGGCAATGAGAAAATTCACGATCAGATTGTGAAAAAATTGAATGAAATGGCGCCTTATTTTCGTCATCAATTGGCTAGAAAAATTACTTCGAGAGGAGTGCCAGAAGTGAAATTTGTGTTAGATAAAACGCAAAGTAAGGCTTTGAATTTAGAGGCTTTGATTGCGGGGGAGGCAGAGAAATATAAGGAGCCAGAAGTGAAGAAGGTGGTGAAGAGAGTTGTGAAAAAAACTTTGGATGGGAAGGTAGTGGAGAAGAAAGTTGCAGTGAAGAAAAATGTTGTGAAGAAAGTGTCTGCGAAGAAGAAAAAATAGAAGAAAGGAACTGAAAGGGTGGACGGGGTTGCAAACCCCGTCCAGCGTTAAGGGAGAAAATAATATTTAACAAGCTCGTCATCCTTGGTCGCGAAGCGGCCGAGGATCTCATGAGTTAAAACTCATAGGCTAAACTCATAGGCTAAACTCATGAGATCCTCGACCCTAAAGGGTCAAGGATGACGACTTACTTAATTAACCATAATATGAAAAAAATCTCCATCTTCGGCTCAACAGGATCAATTGGCAAAAATAGCATTGAAGTTATCAAAAACGCGCCAGAGAATTTTGAGGTGTTGGCTTTGGTGGCAAGAAACGATGTGAAGACCCTGATCTCGCAAGCTTTGTTTTTGAAGCCTTCTTTTGTGGTGATTGAAAATGAAAATTTGTTTCAAGAATTAAAATCAGCTTTGAAAGAATTGAAGCATTGCCAAGTTTTATGCGGCGCTGAATCAATTGTGGATGTGGCGAAAATTAAATGTGATTTATTTATTTCGGCAATTGTAGGTGCGGCTGGCATGTTGCCAACTTTGGCGGCAATTGAAGCGGGGTCGGACATTGCTTTGGCGAATAAAGAATCTTTAGTTTGTGCGGGCAGGTTTTTGAATGAAGCGGCGCATATTAGTGGTGCAAAAATTATTCCAGTGGATTCGGAACATAATGCGATTTTTCAAATTTTTGAAAATAAAAATATAGATGAAATTGATGCGATTACACTTACTGCTTCGGGCGGTCCTTTCTTTAATTCAGATTTAGATTTTTCTAAAATTACTATTGAGCAAGCTTTAAAACATCCAAATTGGTCGATGGGTGCAAAAATTTCTATCGATTCTGCAACCATGATGAATAAGGGTTTGGAGATGATTGAGGCTTTTCACATTTTTCCTGTCGCAAAAAATCAAATTAAAATTTTAGTTCATCCTCAATCAATAATTCACGGGATGGTGGATTATCGCGACGGTTCAACTTTGGCCATGTTAAGCCGCCCCGACATGCAAGTGCCGCTTTCTTACGCCTTGGCTTATCCAAAAAGAATGAGCATTAAACATGAAAAACTTGATTTGGCGAAATTACAAAATTTGAGTTTTTTTGCCCCTGACGAGCAGAAATTTCCAGCGATAAAAATTTGCAGAGAAGTTTTAGAAATTGATGGAAGTGCGCCAGCGGTGCTAAACGCGGCGAATGAAATTGCGGTGGAAAGATTTTTGAAAGGTGAGATTTCTTTCGATAAAATTTCGACAATTGTGGCGCAAGTTTTAGAAAAAATTTCGCACAAAGAAGTAGATTCGATTGCAGAGGTTTTGGATTTTGATCAAAGAGCGCGGATGTGGGCTTTAAGCCTTAATATTTAAAATCGATTTAGAAGTTAATTCCGATTCTGTTGCTCTCAAATACTCCGTCACAAACCAATAGCGTACCGTTAACCAAAACCCCTCCTTTTCAAGGAGGGGTTGGGGTGTTTATTCTCGAGGTAAAGACTTAAAATTGACCACGGGTGACATCTATACCAAAGTAAAAATCTATTGATCGCATTAGCTTCGTCTTTTTGGTAAAAATTAAAACTTAAAAAAACCAGCAGTGTATTGATACAGGAAATTTTTTTAAGTTTTAATTTTCCCTCAAAAATACTTTGCTACTGCGATCAATAGATTTTTACTTTGGTATATCTGCCGTAAATATCGGTCTTATTCGTCTTCACAATTAGAAACTCAACGCCTTGCAAAATCTCCTTCAAAACCTCGGCGCTTTTTTGCCTTCTGTCAAAAACATTCCCTAAAAAACAAATCAAAAAAATAATCTCATTTTTTAATTCAATAAAATCTAAAAAACTCTCTTGTTTAAAAGAGAAGATTACGCTAAAATGGTTTGATTCAATCATTGCAGCAGAATTAGTCTGCCACTTGTTAACCAAAGTAATAATTTACATTGAAAACAAATCAAAGATCTAGTGAAAGCCTTAATCTAGCAGATGAGAGCAAAAAACTCGCAACACCTTTTCCAGTCGGCGGCTTAAAATACACAGGTACTTACAGGGAAGATCTTAAAAAGATTTTAGCAAAAGCTCGTGAAGGAAATTTAATACAAGGTGATTCAGAAATTGAAAAATCTCAGAAGAAAGCAGCAATAATACAACAATCTCAAAACCTTGCCAGAGAATCTACTCAGTTCAAATTACAAGGTCTTAATTTCAAACTTCATTCGAAACTAGCTTTAGATAATTTTAGTCAGGGAAAAAATGGCAATAAAATTTACAGATATTGTCAAGAATTGTTGTTGGCCATTGAAAACTGCAAAAGTGAAGAAGATATTAGAAAAGAATTTGAAGAAAGAACTCTTGCTGGTGTAAAGATTGATGGCAGAACTGCGCAGAAAACTTCGATGAAAATATTTTTTGATCAATTCTGTACAGCCAATCGAACTCCAAATCAGCCAGATACCACTTATTTTCCATTCATATTTTTCAAACAGGCTTTGAAAAAAGAGATCCGTTTAATTGCGGCTCAGGTTTTGAATGTGGCAAATCCAAAGAAACAAAATTTAATTGAAAATGGTCAAAACTTAGAAACATGGTCTAAGTCAAAAGTGCCTCTTTACCAACAATCTTTGGACGAAGATCTTGCATTTCCTAGAAAAAAATTTTTTGAACAGGTTGACACTTTAGCCGATGTGGGATCTTTGAATATCGCCTTAACTAACCCAGCGGTTAAAATTTTTAAATCAAAAATTCCTAGTATTGAAATAACCGATACTCTTTCAAGTGATCAAATCATTGCTCTTGAAGGTATTGATAATGCTATTTCTAAATCAACTTCTCAGATGGGCGGATATGCCAAGGTTTTGATGGCAACTGGTGGTGGGAAAAGTCACCTGACCAGAATTGTGGAAGAAAAATACAAGGCAAGCGGCTTAATCACTGATGTTTTAACAATAGATCTAAATAACTCAGACAGAATTTTAAAAAGTTTTGGTGGAAAATTCTCTACATCTTCAAATCAATTAACATTGCTTGATCTTCTTAAAGATGACAACAGAAGCGACTTAAGCAAGGTTTTGATTCAGATGGATGAATCTTATTTTTACAGCCTTTTAATAGAAAAAATACAAAGTGAAAAGAAGAAGACACAAACTTCTAGTTTAACTACTAGCCAAAGTAAAAAAGCGATAAAAATTACTGAGGCTGAAATTGAAAAAGCTCGCAATGATGTAATCAGAAATCTGCGTAAAAGAGGTGCTACAATAGTAACTTTCGGTGCTAGTGAAAGCTTGTCTAAAATGGCAGTCGATATCACTAGATTGAATGACAAGATTGCAGAGATTGGTGTTAAAATTGAGAAGATGAATAAGGATAAAACCAGCAAAGCCCATCGAGAATATATTAAGAATATTAGAGGTCATGCCGGACCTGAACCAAAAGATGAAACTAAAGCTGGGGCTGTAGCTAATTTACATAGATACCTAAATGCAGCAAAATCTAACTCCCTTGGAAATCTTTCTCAGGCTAGATATTGGAGTGATGTGAAGCCAGATATTAAGGAAAAGATAAAAAGAGATGCGAAATTAATATCAACCTTTGCTGATGATAGAGATTCAGAACAGAAGATTTTCAATGAGGAAGAGCGTAAGAAATTCAATGCTTTAAAAACAGCTTTGAATTTGAATGAAATGAAGGATATTTACTCAGAGGTAAATAATGTCTTGGATGACCCTAGAATTAACAAACTTTTAAAAGATTTTTACGCCACTCAAATTGAAGAAGAAAATGCCAAGATTGTCGTTTTGCAACAAAGGCTCGAAGTTAAAAAAGAGCAATATGCAGATTTACAAAGCAGAAGAGATGTTGAGACGATGGAGAGATTTGATCGCGCGACAAAAGATCGTAGATTTGTAACAAAAGCGACAGATCTTGACGAGCAAGGTTTACTTAAATTGGTAGAAGACACTTTACATGATTTAAGTGAAGTTCCGACAATCTCCGTATTTGATGAGAGCGGTAAAGAAACTAAGGTGAATCGAGTGGGCAAGATGCAATATGTGTTGCCTGACTTTGAAATAACTAACGAATCTTACTCTCTAGATGATCTGGATAAAATTCAACAAGCCAGTAATGCTGATATTATCATAATTCCTTTCAAAGAACCGGGCAAAGATTTGCAATGCAAAATTTATTGGAAGCCACAAGGTGAAACTGACTTTAGGCTGGAAATAAAAAGTCTTGCTGCTCACAAAGAAACTGATAGCGAAAAAGAACAAAACAAACATCTTAGCAAAATTATCGCAGGCGGAAATCATAAAATTCTTAGCTTCTTTGACAAAAAAAATGCCATTGGTGGCGATTATGGAAGCGCTGGTGTCAACATTACTCACCAATCTATTCTCGCAAAAACTTCTGAAAAGTTAACTGCAAACAAGTTGATGCAATGTAACAGAGACAGAACTGCAAAAATTTTGGGTGATGTTAAAAGATTAGGTTCGGATGGACATTTTACGCCAATTGAAGGCAATGATCCTGTGGAGCGCCAATTTATTATACAGGAAGAAATTTCATTAGAAGATCTGAAATCTAAAATAGACAGCAATACAAGGCAGGATGATGAAAACCATGTGGTTGGATATTTGCGTTCTAAAATAGATGGCCTTATTGGGGGAATTGAAAATAAAAGTCTCTCTGAATTCGAAGAGTCTAATTTATTAAGATATAAGGAATATTTAATAAAAGAGCCTTGGAAAAATTTTTCATCAGAAAATGATAATAAAACACAATCGGATTCGCTTAGTGAAAGTAATTCTAATTCAGGATTACAAGCCATATCTTCAACTCCAAAAAAAGAAGTACAAAATCATGTGAATGATTGCAATGAATTAGACAAAATTGCAGTTGAAATAACCAAAAATGTTGAGATTAAACTTGTAGGTGATGGCTTTGATAAAGAATATATTTGCATAAAAGATGATGGCGAAAACCCTGCGGTCATGATTGTTTATGAAGGGGCGCTTCAAAAAGAATATAAAATACCTTTCCGTTATTATATTATTGATGACGAAGATATAGAATTAATAAAAGATAAATTATCAAAAGCCGAAGAAACATTTAATTCTCTCAAAGAAAAATCAGAAAATATCAAAAAAATCTTTGATAAAATTGCGTCTGATAAAAAAAGTTTCACAGTTGGCGATCTGGAATTCTCTATTGATGATCTAGATGGAGATGGAGATGATTATGCAAAAGTGATAATTTCTAAAAATAAAAATGGCAATGAGACCCGCTATTTATTTTCTAAAGTTGTATTTGCAGTATCAAATCATAAGAATTCTGAATCATTAAATAATAAAATAGAATATAAAACTAGCGCCAAAATTATTGATGAAATTCTAGCTCACTTTGAAGAAATGAGTGAAGCAATAGAGCTTTCTAAAACTTTGGAAGAGAAAATTAAACAAGTCTTTAATCTGCAAGGCGATGTAGCTAATTTATACAGCGGCGGCGGAATGCTTTATGAAAAAATTTCGGGAGATTTTGGAAGTCATAAAGGATATTCGATTTCTGAGGAAGGAAGTGATGGTCAAAAAAGCGACATTCCGAAATTTGATTTTGATGATGGAAATATAGTTAAATGTAACGGTGAATTTCAAACTAGCGCTCAAATTAAACAGAGAATTGCTGAGGTAGAATTATTCTTTAAACAAGAATCGACAAAAATTGCTGAAAGAAAAGCTCTATTGGAAGAGATAGTTAATTTATCTGATACTTTAAAAGGTAATGAAGTTGTTTTAAGCGAGAGTGGAAAAAAGATTGTCGTAGAGCTAAAGAGTCAAGAATCTGATGGAAAGAAAGTAAATTGGTATGAATTAAAAATTTATGAAAAAAATGACTCTGCGGAAACAAAGGGTGGTGAAGAAGCTTACAAAATAGAGAAGGTTTATGTAATAGATGACAGAGCTATTAGTAGGGATAAGACGCAAGATCCTGAAGCGCTTCTGAACCCTGATAAATGGCCAGAGATTAAAGCATATTTAAGTGCCGCAGCTACAGTTCTTACAACAAAATTAAAAGAAGAAGCTAAAAGTATTAACAAAATCTTTGGGGAATTGGTAAATAGAAGTAGAAACTCTTTCGAAAATAAAGACATAAAGATTATCAGAGAGTCTAGTGGTGTTGTATTTGAGCAAAAGGCTGGCGGTAAATCCGTTACTTACAGCACTAAATCTGAATTAATTAATAAGAGGTCTTCTTCAGAACCAGAATCTCCAGACGAAGCCATTCGAACTATTTCTGAATTAGAAGATATCAAAAAGAATTTTTCTAAAATATTAGAGCAGAAAAAAGCATCAGAGGGTTTGTATAAAAGCTTGGAAGGTTTATTTGAGGCTAGGATTGGATTAACTGAAGATGAAATCGAAAAAGGTGAAATTACAGCGAAATTTGATACAACGAAAGAAGGAAAAAAAATATATACAGCCTTTATTGACAATGAGCAAGGTCAGCCAGAAGAATTTACATTTACTTTTACAAAAGGAAAGTTGGTCGAAATTTTACAAGGCACAGAAGCGAAAGCTGATGATGTTGAATTATTAGAAACACTAAACACAGCCGTAGTTTCTAAAACGAATAAAGCAAAAGCACTTAAATTATCAGCTGCTCAGCTACAAAAAACATCAATATTACAAAACTTAAACAAAACAGCTAAGACTCTTTTAGAACTTAAAGTTGCTGACCATGAAATTCTGAAAGAAGTTGGAATAGTTGACATTGAAGCGATGCAATTTGAACCATCACAAGGCCTTAATTCACAAGGCCTTAATTTAGTAGAAGTATTTAAAATAACCTTTCAAAAGACGGAAGATGAAGAGGTTGACGAAGTTTCTTTATTAAGGCCTGATGATTTTCTTAAAGAAGTTTCTCAAGAAACTTACAATTTATCAGATTTAATAAAAAAAGATAAATCTCTCTCAGAGTTGTTGGCTAAAGCCAAAATGCAATCTGAAGCCAAGAAATTAAAAGCGGTTTTTGATGAGATTGCTCCAGAGATTACGCATAAAGGTAAAGATGGTTTCGATATTACTGATTTATCTATTCATTTACATAAAAAATCAGATTTGGAAAAGAGAGAATTTAGAAAAATTACTAACGATATTTTTTCTATAAAAGACCTCACTACTTCTTATGAATATAGATTCAAACCAGACGGGGTTTGTGGAGTTACATTTGATTCTGAAGCAGAAAATTGCAGCAAAGAAGAAAAGCTAAATACTGATGAGATTGCAGAATATATAAAGCGTTTCAGTAGAATATTAAATCAAAAAAAGACCCAAATTTTTGCTGAATTGAAAAAAGATTTCCTAAAAATTTTGGGAGAAAAAGATTTTTATGAAAGCAAAGATAAAAAATTCAGTATTAAAAAAGATGTGGAAAGAGGAATATTTACCTTAGCTGTAGGTGAAGAAACAAAACATGATCTTTTAATTAAAGAAGATTTTAAGCCACAGCTTGATGGCAATGAAAATCCTTATTTACCCGATCTTAGTTTGGTTAAATCAAACTTAGCGGCATTTCAGGCACAGCTTCATGAAGAAGCGAAATTTTCACTAAAAGATAGCCTAGAAGAATTATATTCTGCTCAAGAAGAATTAGCGGCAAATAATGGTGTTACAACAGTTGAAAAAGTAACTTTAGGCGACAAAAAAACCCAATCTGATTCAGCCCAGAATCCAAATCCACCTGAAACTTCTTACACTACTAAATTCAAAAAAGCAGGGGTAGCTGAAGAAAAAATTACTCTCAATTATTCTTTAGGTTCTGATGGGAAAGAAACAGTTACCCTTGAAAAAGATAATGCAGAGCCAATTACAACTGACGATGTGCATAAATATAATGCAGATATTGTAAAAAGAGTTGGGATTGTAAAAGAAGATGTAAAATCTGCGAAGGCCGCAATAAAAATACAGGCTTTGGAGTTAGCTGCACAAAACGCACATCAAGAAACATTAAAAGGTCATTTAGTTGCGGCTATTGGAAGCAGAAATGTCTTACCTGATGATGTAAATAATGCTGCAGCTACAGCTTTAAGAGAAGCTGTGATTAAAGGAGAACCGCAAGGAGAACCTGCAAAAATCACATTTAGTTTTGCGTCTGCTGAATTAGCTAATTTAACAGTAGAGACAGATGCTGATGGAGTTTCTAATCCACAGATTAAGAACAACAATGTTGATCTAATTACAGCGACAGATTCGACAGCTATTGAAGCATTATTTGCTCCTGCAGAATTGGTAGCGAATGCTGCGGCT
>CAMCME010000014.1 GCA_945875925.1 Rickettsia typhi
CATGGCATCAATTATGTCCTAGAAAAACATGATTCAATTGTAGTCATTGAGGACGATATTGTAACCTCTAAAGATTTTTTAAAATTCATCAATCAGGCTCTAGAATTTTACAAAGAAGAAGAAAATATTTGGTGCATTGGCGGTTTTAATTATCCAAAAAATATCCTCACTTATCCGCAAAATTACCAAGAAGATATTTTCTTCATCAAGGGCCGCAACTGCGCTTGGGGCTGGGGAACTTGGAAGGATAGATGGAGTAAAATTGATTTTGAAATTTCCGATTTTAACGAATTTATCAAAGACAAAAAAGCCGTAAAAGAATTTAACAAAGCTGGCGGAAATATGGCTGAAATGTTACGCCTACAAAAAGAAGGAAAAATAAATGCTTGGGACATTCAAATGTCTTACACCATGTTTAAAAATAACGGCTATACAATGTTGCCAATTAAGCCTCTAACTAAAAATATCGGCTTTGATAATAGCGGAACTCACACGGTTGGCGAATTAGATTTAACTAGTTTTGAATTTGAAGATTTTTCTAATTTTAAACTGAAAAAACTGGCGGAAATTTCTAATAATTATTTGGCGGAAAGTGTTTATTTTGGCTTTCACAAAGATAAATGTTCTTTGCTGAAATGGTGCACTTCGAAGAAAAAATTGAGAAGTTTGAAATGGATGGCCGTGGGGATTTTGCTTGGGGTTTTGCTTTCTAAGATTTTTTAAGAAAACCATCATCACCGCCTTTTGAGCGGAGTCGAAACCAGCAGTTTAGGATTAACCTAAAAAACATAAAAAAACTCGTCATTCTTATTTGAATGACGAGTTTTTTTATTTATAAAAGATAATCTTTTTACTACAAAATCATAGTCCCCGCACCGCTCTCAGTGAAAATTTCCATCAATAAAATATTATCCACTGCACCATTTAGAATGTGAGAAAAGGCTACTCCTGATTCTAGTGCAGAAATACAAGTTTCAATTTTTGGAATCATGCCGCCAGTAATCACGCCGTCATGAATCATTTGTTTGGCAGTTGCGATATTTAAGTGACTAACTAATTCGCCATTTGGCAACATCACGCCATCAACATCAGAAAGAATAACTAATTTCAAAGCTTGCAGGGCACTCGCAATTGCACCAGCAGCAGTGTCAGCATTGATATTGAAAGTTTCACCATTATCGCCAATTCCAATTGGAGCAATAACTGGAATGATATCAGAATCTTCAAAGATTGATAAAATTTCTGGGTCAATTTTGTAAGGCTCACCCACAAAACCTAAATTCAAAATTTTCTCAATATTTGAATCAGGATCTTTTTTGGTTCTAGTAAGTTTTTTAGCTTTAATCAAATTGCCATCTTTACCGCAAATTCCAATTGCTTTGCCGCCAGCTGCGTTAATTTCTTTAACGATAATTTTATTTATTGAACCCGCTAAAACCATTTCTACCACATCCACAGTGTCAGAATCTGTAACACGAAGGCCATCAACGAAAGAAGATTTAATATTCAATTTAGCCAACATTTGACCAATTTGTGGTCCGCCGCCATGAACTATGATTGGGTTAATTCCAACTTGTTTTAGAAGAACTACATTTTTGGCAAAATTTTTCAAATTTCCATCTCCGCCCATTGCGCTTCCGCCAAATTTTATCACAAAAGTTTCACCAGCAAATTTAGTCATGTAAGGCAAAGCTTCACAAAGAACTTCAGCTTTTCTAGCCCATTCTTGACGATTTTTTTCTTTTTGCATCTCAAGCTTTTCAACTGGAGTAATGTTTTCGTCTTTTTTTACATCACCGAAATTTAGGATATTATTAGTCATTTATTTGCTGAATTTATAGAGATTTAAAGAATGAAATTAAATGGTGACAAGCATGTTGGTTATTTTTTACGGACTGCGTTTTTAATCAAGAAAAACATTAATCGAAACTGTCTTTATTTTGCTGAAATTTTCTATTGTCGAAACCATGTCAGACATCTGGCCTGCAAAAGACGGATCACCATTTAAAAAATGATCATTAATAATCACTTTCTCAATCAAAATATTTTTACTTTTTAAAGCTTCAATTGCACAAAGTGTGTGACTAATTGCGCCTAAATAATTGGCGCTTAGAAGCAAAGTTGGAATCTTTAATTCTGCAATCAAATCTAAAAAATTTTTATCATCACTAATTGGTGTCATCACTCCACCCGCGGCTTCAATCAATAAAAATTTATTTTCTTTTTGCGCCTGCAAAATTTCCTTACGACAAAAATTTGCCACTTCCAAAAAATCAATTTTTTTATTTTCAGCTTTAGCTGCTAACTGCGGTGAAATTGGGGCTTTAAAACGCCAAGGAGTTATAGAATTGAAATTTTCTTCAACTAAATCTTTGCCTAAAACTTTAAGAATTTTTGCGCAGTCGCTGCTTAAATCATCATCATTAAAACCACTTGCAACAGGCTTAATCGCGTGAACTAAATTTTGTGTTTCTTGTAATTTTTTACAGAGATTCTCAACTAAAAAAGTCTTACCCAAATCAGTGCCAATGGCTGTGATAAAATAAATTTTTTCGTCAAGAATTTCCGCTGACATTCTAGCTTAATTTCGAGAATGTAGAATAGATCGGACCAAATACCGCAATGGTAATCCACGCAATCATACCACCCATCACCATGGTTAGAGTTGGTTGAATCATCGCTACTAGTTTATCAATCGAGTCGTTTATTTCGCGGTCATAGAAGAACTTAATGTTATACAAAGCACTTTCCATATTACCACTATCCTCACCAATTTTAAACATTCTAACTACAAGGTTTGGAAAATAGCCGGTTAAAGCAATTGATTTGGCCAAAGATTGACCTTCGGAAACTTGCTCTTTCACCATGATGATACTTTTTTTGATGGCCTTGTTTTTAATAACGCCACCAGCAGCATCCAAACATTCCAAAACACCTAGACCACTTTTAAAAGTCATAGAGAAAAATTGGCAAAATTTTGCGGCGTCCAATTTATTTAAAATTCCACCCATGATCGGAATTTTTAATTTAAAATCGTCAATCCTTAAAGCCATTTTTGGAAAACGACCCATAATTTTCAAAGTGATCCAAATGGTAGGAACTGAGAAAACAATTAAATACCAATTATTTTTTAAGAAGTCAGAAAAGGCGATTAGAGAAGTTGTGGTAACTGGCAATTTTAAATTTTGAGAAAGCAAGAATCCCGTAACTTTAGGAACTACCACCGAAGTCATAATACCAAGAACCAAGAACATCGTACAAATACCAAAAATTGGGCCGTTAGTGGCTTTTTTGGTTTTTCTTTTGATATCCATATTCCATTTCAAGTCATCAATAATACTGGAAAAAGCTTCAGATAAGTTACCAGTTTTTTCACCTGTTGAAATCAAACCTGCATAAATCGGACTGAAGACATCAGGATGTCTTGCTAAACTCTCAGAAAATAAACTACCATTTTTGATAGCTTCGTGAACTTCATGCATCAAACCTTTAATTTTCGGAGAATCAGAAGTTTCTTTAAGATCATAAATTGAATCAACAATTGAAACACCGGCGCGATCAAGCTGTTCAAGATGCACGAAAGTGGCAATCAAATCTCTAGGATTAACTTTGTTTCTGAAACTAAATCCACCTTGATCTTTTTCTATCTTGCAAGAAACCAATTCCAAACCAATATCTTTAAGCAGAGTAACTAATTCAGATTGGTTTTCTGCTGCCATTTTATCTTTTATAAAACGACCATCTTTGTTCAGTGCTTTATAGCGATAGTGATTCATTTTTGCTTAAATTAATGTTGGAATTTGGTAAATTTATCTATTTATGAGATTGTAATTTTTTCATTTTTTTCAAAATCACATCTCTCTTTAATCTAGAAATATGATCAACAAAAGTGACACCATTTAAGTGATCAATTTCATGTTGAATGCAAGTTGCCATGATACCATGCAGATTCATAGTTTGTTCTTTACCATTATAATCTATAAATTTTACCATCACTCCTTCAGGTCTTGTAACCATGGCACGCATGTCTGGAAAAGAAAGGCATCCCTCATTATAGTCAGATAGATCTTCTGAGGTTTTAACAATTTCTGGATTTATGAAATAAATAGGATTGGTATTTTTTACATGAACTCCGTCACATCCACGATGATCATGGTGATGATGTTGATGTTCTTCAGATTCATAATTAACATCCATAACTACCACTCTTTTAAGAACGCCAACTTGGACAGCAGCAAGGCCCAAACCATTTTCTGAATACATAGTGTGAACCATGTCATCCATAAATTTGCGCAAATCATCATCAATTTTTTCAACTGGTTTAGAAACTTTTTTTAAGAATGGATCTGGTGCAATAACGATTGGTAAAACGGTCATGGAACTATTAATTGGAATTATTTAGAAAATCGAGTGCGCTAACATCATGAAACAAGTTCAGGATGAAGGAATCCACCCCACATCACTTTAGTTATATCCTAAAGTTTCTCGCAAACTTTTTTTAACGCTTCTGGATAAATTTTATGCTCTTGTTGCAAAATTCGCGCTGCCAAAGTTTCTTTTGAATCATTTGGCAGAACTTGCACCGCAGCTTGGGCAATAATTGGTCCGCTATCCATTTCTTCACGCACAAAATGCACAGTGCAGCCAGAAATTTTAGCGCCTGCTTTAATTGCATCACCAACTGCATCTGCACCTTTAAATTCTGGCAAAAGTGATGGGTGAATATTAATCGCCGCATCCAACCAGCGATTCACAAACCAAGGAGAAAGCAATCTCATAAAGCCAGCAAGACATATAATTTTACATCCTCTTTTTTCAATTTCTTCGCTAACTTTTTTATCAAAAGCTTCGCGCGGATTTGGCTCATTTGAAAAATCTTTATGATTAATCGCTATCGTGTCAATACCACAAGATTTAGCAAATTCTAAACCCAAAGCATCTGTTTTATTTGCAAGAACCAAGGCAACTTCTGCCGGAAATTGTGGATCTTCGCAAGCCTTAATTAAAGCCTGCATATTTGATCCGCGACCCGAAATTAAAATTGCAATTTTTGTTTTTTTTATCATTGAAATTACTGACCAAAAATTTGTCCTTTAGAGCCACCTGCCCATAATGGATTTGCGCCAAATAATGAGCTATCTCCAGATCCACCAAAAACCCCTACAAAATCACCGACATTTCCACCAACATTATCTTTCAAAGGCGCGCCTGAAGTACCAAGAAACATACCTCCCCAGGCCTGATTAATATCACGAGAAGAAAATGTCGAATCATATCCATAAGGCAAAATAAACCTATCCCAAGAACCGTTCGCACCTGTTTGACCAGAAAGAGATTGTTGGAAACACCATGTGTAACCCCTTTGGTGACCAAAACGATATTCAGGATTTCCGATCATCACTGGATCATATTTATAACTATTTTTTGAACGATAATAAACGTTACTACGAGCGTAAGTTGAACTTGAACAACCATCTTTCCAACCTTTTTGGAAGGCTTGAGTTCCTTCCGGAACATCAGGATTTGTTCCCATATAAAATGGCAAAGAAGCTTTGGAAAACCACTTACAACCATCAAGTTGCAACAGCAAAATTATTAAAATTATTTTTTTCATATTTTTTTATTGATAACCAGAAAACACCGAGCCCCAAATACCACTTTTTTGCTTCACATAGTCATGACGATAGCAATACCAAAAAGCGTTACTCCAAGCAGTCTTATATTCAGAGGAATTAGCCATCCTATAACCATCGACAGCATTATTTCTATAAAATATTTTATAAAAAGTATTGCTACCACCCGACATGCCAGTTTCGCAACCATCTTTCCATCCCATCTGAAATTCCGGTGATGATCTTTTTATATCTTCTACGAAATTTTTATCAGGTCTTTCAGGAAAAATATTGGCTATTCTTCTTTGGCAAGAAGACAGACCAAAAACTATTACAACTAATAAACAGGATTTTATAATTTTATTTTTCATTATTCTAATGGACCATATTTCATTGCTCTGAAGCTTTCATCTACAAATCCGGCTATGTGAAGAATGCAAGCGAACCAACCTTGTCCCCAGCCAGTTTGAAATTGTGAATCATGCTGATAAATACCATTACCCATATCAGGACCATTTTTCTTTTTATAAACCCAAGAGTTAGAAAAAGCTTTCTGAGCCAAAGCTGAATTACATCCAGCATGCCATCCCGCCTGATATTCCGCAGGCCCTTCAGGAACTGCCAAACTAAGAGTAAGCGGCTGGTAGAAACCAGCATTATCTGGAATTCTGCAAGATCCCATCATTAATGTTATAAGCAATATCGCTGCTATTTTTTTTATCAAAATTCATCCATTAAATATCTTGTGCAATTACCTATCAACAATTCCACAATTTCATGAAAGACCAGAAGTTATACAACATCCCAGTCTAAGATATAAGTGCATTGCTCAAAACCATCCCACCATCCCGTATTATAATCGGGACTTTTTTGCATTCTTTTAAAATCATATTTTTTTTCGTTAATATCACTCATCAATCCTTTCGACGCCACATCCCAAGAAGATCCACATCCATCTTTAAAACCTTTGCCATATTCGCTTTCAGTGGAAGGAAAATTTCTGACGCCAGTAAGCGGTCTAGGCTTAGCTCCCCAATTCCAACTTGGAGGCATTGGTTCAATAAAAAAACTACAGGCCGACAAGTTGGTGATGACAAATAAAAAGATGATTTTTTTAAACATTGTTTAAGTAATTTTTTGCAAGATTTTTGAAATTTCTTGATTCAGAAGATCAAAACTAAATTCTTTTTCAAGTTTTGCGAAAGCTTTTTTTGTAATAGCCTGATAAAAAGACACTTCACTTGAAGCCTCGATTATTTTTTCCGCCAATTCTTCAGAATTTTCATTAGCAAATAAAAGCCCATTTTCACGATTTTTTATCAGCAATTTTCCACCATCTGTATCTGAAGAAATAACTAAAGTTGAATTTAAAAATCCTTCCAAAATCACCAAACCAAATGGCTCTTCTCGAGATGGCACGCAAAAAATATCCACATCTTTGAAGAAAGATTTTTTATCTATCACCACACCAAAAAACTCACATTTATCAAAAATATTTTGGGCTTTGGTCAATTCTTCAATTGTCTTCCAACCATAGCTTCCTAGAACTTCAAAGCCGCCAATTTTCAATTTAAAATCATGATTTCTTTGGGCCAAAATTCCACAAGCTTTAATCAAAATATCAAAACCTTTGCGAGGTTCAATTCTGCCATAAATGGCAATTGTCGGAATTAGTTTTGGAGTCTTTTCTTGGTAAGCCTGATCCACCTTAATCACATTTGGTAAGATAAAAGATTTATTTGCAGCAAAACCTTCTTTTACCACCAAATCAGAAATTTGCTGATTGATGCTGATAATGTAATCGCAGTGCAAAGATTTTTTGAAAGTAATGCCGTGATTTACTGCTACGGATTTAACTTTAGTCAATCCTATTTTATTAAAAACTCTCACCAATTTCATCCATCTCATCAAACGATTAGAATGGCAAATTATTATGTCGGGCTTGAAACAAAAAATAATTTTCAGCAAATTCAAAAAATCAAAAATCTGATTAGAATTTTTCAATTTGAAGATTTTTTTTAATCCCCCAATTTCATATTTGTCATTGCCATTATCTGAAATTAACAAAGCAACTTCATGACCATTTTGAACAAGAATTTGATTGTAATTGCGAAATACCTGATCAACTCCTCCAATAGATTGAGCGTGAATTGCGTTTATAATTTTCATATACAGTATTAAACTTGGGCTTTAAGATATTTAAGTGGTTAAAATGCAAAACCTCTTCTCAACAATCAATTGAGAATATGGACTAATATATCGAATTTATTAAAACATGACCAACCAAATTATCATTCATCAAGATCGCTCTATTCTTGAAATCAAAGGTCTTGATCGCAAAAAATTTATACAAGGTTTAATTACCAATGACATTGAAAAAGCTTCCAACAGCAATTTGATTTATGCTGTTATGCTCAACCCACAAGGCCGTTTTCTTTATGATTTTTTTATTTTTGAAATTGATGATAGCTTAATTCTTGATTGCTTCGCGCCAAGAAGAGATGAAATTTTACAGAAATTAAATTTTTATAAATTGCGTTCAAAAGTTGAAATTATCAAAAATGATAGCTTGATGGCGGCTCAAAATTTAGATGTAGAAGATAAATATCCTCTGCAATTTTCAGATCCGCGCCATCAAAATTTAAAAAACAGAATTTACATTAAAAACCCTGAAATCTCGCAAAATAACCAAGCCAAATATAGTTTCTTGCGCATTCAAAACAAAATTCCTGAAAGCGAAAATGATTTAACTTATGACAAATCTTTCATTTTAGAATTTGGTTTTGACGATATTCACGCCATTGATTATCAAAAAGGTTGTTATGTTGGACAAGAGTTAACAGCGCGCACTCACTATCGCGGCGAGATTCGCAAAAAACTTTTACACATCAAAATAGAAAATTTACAAGAGGCCCAGAAAAGTCAGGAAATTTCTTGCGAAGGAAAATCAGTGGGAATAGTTTTGTCCTCCGTCTTTCATGAAAATGCACTTCACGCCCTAGCTTTAATAAAAGTGTTAGAGGGCCAAGATTTTGATCATTTAAAGAATGATTTGAAACTTCAAAATAACAAAATCACTGTAATTGGTTAATGCAAATTTACCTCCCAATCGCTGAGATTCCTGTAAACATTATCCTAATTTTATTACTGGGATTGGCTACAGGCTTTTTGGCTGGCATGTTTGGAATTGGTGGCGGTTTCTTGGCCACTCCACTTTTAATGTTCATCGGAATTCCTCCCGCAATTGCAGTTTCAACTTCTGCTAATCAAATTATCGCCTCTTCAGTTTCGGGCCTTCTGCCCAATTTGCGCAAGGGCAATGTTGATATTAAAATGGGATTATTTTTAATAGTCGGTGGTTTCTTCGGCTCCACTCTTGGGGTTTCATTATTTAGACTTCTACAAAAAACTGGCCAAATTGATATTGTAATTAATATAGTTTATGTGCTGTTTCTTGGCTCAATCAGCATCATCATGTTAATTGACGGTATCAAAACTTTATCCACCAAAAAATATAATATCATTTGGGAAAAAAAGGATAATGACCGCTTTGAAAAATTTTTGGCTTGGATTGATCAGCTTCCTTGGAAATGGCATTTTCCAAAATCTGACATCACAGTTAGTGTAATTGTTCCTATAACTTTAAGCATCGGAATTGGCGTTTTAGTTGCTTTAATGGGAATTGGCGGCGGCTTCATAATGATTCCCGCCATGATATACATCTTACGCATGCCGTCCTCAGTTGTTGTTGGAACTTCGCTCTTTCAAATTATTTTCATCGCCAGCAACACAACATTTTTACAAGCCGTTACGAATAATAATGTCGATATTGTTTTGGGATTTTTAATGATTATCAGCTCATCAATCGGCGCCCAGCTTGGCACGCGCGCTGGCTACAAAGTTGACGCTGACAGCCTGCGTTCTTTTTTAGCTCTACTTATTTTTATGGTTTGTTTGAGAATAATTTTCGGATTATTTGCAACTCCAGAAGCACTTTATGTGATTGAGGTTCTAAAAAAATAAATGAAAAAATTAATATTTCTTGCCTTTCTCTTTAATATTTTTTTGTCAATTCAGGCTAGTGCCAGCCCTATTATTTCTGGCATTTCAACCAATGAAATTAATATCGACACTGATTTTCAAGGCGCAAAAATTTTATTATTCGGTGCTAAAGGTGACGCTGGAAATATCGCAATTGCAGTTCGTGGTCCGAAGAAAAATTTTCTAGTTACACAAAAAGAAAAGTTATTTGGAATTTGGCATAATGGTCAGCGCCTAAAATTTAAAGATTCTTACAGCTATTATTCACTATTTTCTACTTTCAATGATTCAACTTCAGGAACTGAACTTATTGAAAATTTAGAACTGGGGAAAAATAACTTAAAATTCATCACTTCAGGAAACGCAACTGGTGATCAAAGAACTGAATTTCAAATTCAGTTAATTGAAAAACTTGAGAAGAATAAACTTTACTCGTCAGGCGTTGGTAAGGTTGATTTTCTTGATGAGACTTTATTTAAAGTGATTTTGGACTTCCCAAAAAATATAACTCGCGGCGTTTACACTGTTGAGATTTACTTGATCAATGATGACAGCTTAATTTCTTACCAATCCATCCCAATTTATGTTACACAAGTTGGCTTCAGCGCCAAAATTTTAGATTTTGCTTATCAAGAGTCTTTTTTATATGGACTTTTATCAGTGGCGATCGCTCTTATATTCGGCTGGTTAGCTAACTATCTCTTTGCAAGATTTATTGGTAAATAACTTATAACTTACAGAACTATGACCATAGAAAATTCTCTTCCTACAATTATTGTCTGCATCGACACTGCAAATGCCTCTATCGCTGCTTTGCGTTATGCTTGCTATAAGGCTAAAAAATCTGGCCTTGCTGTCAGAATTTTAGCGGTGATGGAAGCTTCTCACAAAAATCTAATTTTCGGATCAAAAGCCATCGCTAATGAAAAAAGACAACTCTTAGAAAAATATTTGAATAAATTGATTGAAGAAGTGCAAAAAGAAACCGCCATTTTACCCACTGTTTCAGTGCGCGAAGGCGAAATTACTACCGAAATTATTCACGAAATAAAAGCCACTCCAAATTGCACAATATTGGTTTTTGGAAAATCACATAATTCACTTAGCGACAATACTGTATTACCAAAAATCGTTAAAAAAATTGGCAATAAGATCAATGTTCCCGTCACCATTGTACCCGAAAATTTGAGCAATGAATATCTGTTAAAATTGGTTTAGGAATTTTCTGAACTCCACTCTTTTTGCATTTTTAAAATGTCTGTATTTCGCTCTTTTTTCACCGTTTCTTTTTACATCTCAATATCGAGAATTTTAGGATTCATTCGCGATATGCTAATCGCCCAATATCTTGGGATTAGCGTATTGTCTGATGCATTTTTTGCTGCATTTCGCTTACCAAATTTCTTCCGTCGCATCTTTGCTGAAGGCGCCTTCAACTCGGCTTTTGTGCCAACTTTTGTATCAAAATTACAAGATAAAGATGCCAGTCGCGCCAATTTATTTTTCGTACAAAACATCTTCTCTTTTCTCTTTTACATCTTGCTAATTTTCACCATTTTAGTGCAGATTTTCATGCCTTTATTCATGAAAATTCTCTTTCCAGGATTTTTCTCAGACCTAGAAAAAGCAAGCCTGCTAATCAGTTTCTCACGCATAACAATTTTCTACCTCATCTTCATTTCTCTAGTTTCTCTATGTTCTGGAGTTTTGAATTCTCTTGGTAAATTTGCAGTTCCAGCTTCCGCACCAATCGTGCTAAATTCTACTTTGATTTTCTCAATTTTTATCTTCGGATCAATCACACCAAATTACGGCTATGCACTTTCTTGGGGTTTATTTACCGCAGGGATTTTACAATTTTTATGGCTGTTTATTTTCACCGTCCGTTCAGGATTTTTGCTTTATCCAAAAATTCCCGTCTTTAATAACGACATGAAAAAGTTTTTTAGAAAATTGATTCCCGGCATCATCGGCGCCAATGTTATGCAAATTAACCTTTTGGTCGATTCAATTTTCGCCAGCATGACTGCTGGTGCTGTTTCTTACCTATATTTCGCTGATCGCATCAACCAACTTCCTTTGGCCATGATCGGTATTGCCATTGGCATTGCGCTGCTTCCCGCCCTTTCTCGCAAAATTAAAGCTGGAGAAACTGACACAGCAATTAAATTGCAAAATGCTGCGCTAGAAGTTGGATTAATTTTAGTAATTCCTGCCACTCTTGCCCTCACCTGCCTTTCTCTGCCAATCATTTCATCTCTATTTGAACGCGGCGCTTTCACTCACGAACAAAGCTTTTTTGTGGCCGATGCTTTGATGTATTATTCTTTTGGGCTTCCTGCTTATGTTTTGGTAAAAGTTATGGAGCCAGCATTCTTCTCGCGCGGCGACACTAGAACACCAATGAATATCGCCATTTTTTGTTTAATGAGCAATGCTTTATTAAATGCAGTTTTCTATTTTAATGAATTCGGTTACATCGGAATCGTCTTAGCTTCCATAATCTCTTCTTACCTAAATTTAAGCATGTTGATAACCAAGCTAATCAGAAAAAAACATTTCTATTTTGAAAAAGCTTTCGTCAAAAAATTGATCTTAATTTTAATTCCATCTTTCTTAATGGCCGCCGCTTTGATATTGATGCGAGCTTATTTCATTGAGCATGATAGCTGGGGCCGAGTTTTGGATCTCGTCATCATGATCTCAGTTGGATTGTTGATTTACGCTGTTACTGCCTATTTCTCAGGCAGCTTAAATATTTTAATAAAATCTAACTTCTTGAAGAAAAAGAAAAATGACATCATCCCAGTCTAACTCTGTTGACTTTAAAACAGATTGTCATTTTTTTGAAAAATGCGGTGGTTGCGATTTTCTAAATTTGCCTGCTGCAAAATATCAAGATTTAAAAAAAGGAATTTTAGAGAAAGAACTTTCGGGAAATCTCGCCTCCTCAATTGATTCTATTGATTATTTCTGGGTTGGCCCACATAGCCGCCGAAAAATTACTCTTCAGGTTAATAATAAAAATCAGGTCGGATTTTTTGCTAAAAAAACTAACGATGTAGTTGAAATAGATAGTTGTTTTATTGCTGAAGAAAAAATTTCAGCTTTAATTATTCCACTTAAAAAATTCATCAAATCTCAAGAAGGAAATCTCTTCACTCAAATTTCTATCACCTTCTTTGACGGCTCTATTGATGTGATTTTGCACGCCAAAAGAGAGTTGAATTTTGCGCAATCTCAAAAAGCACTTTCTTTTGCCAAAGAACATAATTTGAACATTTCCTGCAAAATAAAAAATCAATTAACTCCGATTTTTTTACCTTACAAAAATCAGATTATTTATTCTTCGGAGTCAGAAAATTTTAAAGTTGATCTAAAATCTGAAATCTTCATTCAAGCCACTAAAATTGGCCTAAATAAGATTGTTGAAGAAATCAGAAATTTTCTGCTTAAGAATAAAAATATCAAAAATATCGCCGATATTTATTCAGGTTTTGGCGCTTATGCTTTTGCAATTTGCGATTTATCTTCAGCAATATCGGCCTTTGAAGGCAGCGCGGAAATGACCGAAATGACTAGCAAGAATGCTGCAGCCAATGATTTATCACACAAAATAAAAGCCTTCACCAAAGACCTTTTTTCTGACCCAATCACCAAAAAAGAGTTAGAAAAATTTGATTTAGCAATTATAAACCCACCAAGAAATGGCGCGACTCCCCAGATCACAGAAATTTCAAAATCTAAAATAAAAAATGTCATTTATGTTTCTTGCAATCCTCGAACTTTTGCCTTTGATGCAAAAATCTTGATTGATGCAGGATTCAAAATTGAAAAACTTTTAGCTCTTGATCAATTCTACGCCAGCAGTCACTTAGAACTGATAGCAATTTTTAAAAAAATATAAAATGCCAAAAAAATCATTAGAAAAAATTAACGCCCTTGAAGCAGCTTTTTGTAATACGCCACTTATTGAAGTGAGTTTTTCTTACAAAGGTGCGCTGAAAAAAATCTACGCTAAATATGAAGCCTTTAATTTCAGTGGTTCGATCAAAGATCGCATCGCTATTCATATTTTGAAAAAAGCCTATGAATCAGGCAAAATCAAACAAGGCGACATGATTGTGGAAGCAACTAGTGGAAATACTGGAATCGCCTTCGCATCCTTGGGCCGGGCTTTGGGCCATAAGGTTAGAATTTACATGCCAAATTGGCTAAGCCTTGAGCGCTATCAAATTATGGAAGCTTTGGGTGTTGAAATTATCCGCATTACAAAAGAACAAGGCGGATTTGTGCGTTCAATTGAAGAAGCCAGAAGATTTGCTGCCAGCAATCCAAATGTTTTCTGCCCTGAACAATTCACCAATGAAGAAAATATTGATGCTCATTATAACACCACAGCCAAAGAAATTATTACTCAGCTTAAAACTCTAGATTTATCTCCTGATTATTTCGTGACAGGCGTTGGCACTGGCGGAACTGTGATGGGTGTTTTAAAATATTGCAAAGATCACAAAATTAAATGCGATTGTCATCCAATGGAGCCTTCAAATTCTCCAACATTAACCACTGGCGGCAAAAAAATTGGCAAACATAGAATCCAAGGAATTAGCGACGAATTTATCCCTGACATTCTAAAACTTGATCAGCTTAAAGAAATTGTTTCTGTTGATGATGGCGACGCGATAATCATGGCGCAAAAGCTCAATCAAGCTGGTCTTTCGGTGGGGATTTCATCGGGTGGAAATTTTATTGCTGCTTTGAAACTAATTGCTGAAAGCGGCGAAGATAAAGTTGCCGCTACAATTTTCTGTGATTCTTCCATGAAATATCTTTCAACTGACCTTTGTAGAAAAGAGCCGGTGAATCTTGATTTTCTAAGCACTGATGTGGAGATAATAAGCTTTAAATTTATTAAGTAATTACCCCAAACTCCGGCCTAAGAGGAGTCGAAAACAGCGGATACTCCTGCTGCAGATTTTATAAGCTGTAAGGCGGGAACCTTCCGCTGGTTTCGACTCCGCTTGGGCCGGAGGCTTTGAAAGTTAGGAATAAAGATCAAACTCAAAATAAGTAACTAACATGACAAAACAAAAAACCGTAAAAAAAGCCACCAGAACTAAGAAAATAGACGCTCAAACTTGGAATCTTTCCGATTTCTACAGCTCAATCAACGATAAAAAAATCGACGCTGATTTAAAAAAAATCTCTATTGAAACCAAAAAATTCTCTGCCGAATTTGTCGGAAAAATCGCCAAACTTAATGGCGATGAATTAGCTGCTGCAATTGTAAAATATGAAAAAATTTGCGACCTAATTGGCAAAATTTCCAGCTATTCTTATTTGATCTACGCAAGCGATCTGTCTAGTCACGACAATGTTTCCTTCTATCAAAATATCAGCGAAAAATTAAGCCCAGCTGAATCTGAATTAGTTTTCTTCAGCCTAGAACTAAACAAAATTGACGACAAAAAATTAGCCAAATTACTTGGCGAGTCAGCTGCTTTAAAAAAATATCATCCTTTCATTCGCGACACTAATCTTTTCAAAAAACATCAACTTTCTGAAGAATTAGAAAAATTTTCTTTAGACAAAAGCACCTCAGGCCGCAACGCTTGGATCAGGCTTTTTGATGAAACCGTGAATAATTTAAAATTTTCTTACGACAAAAAAACTTTAAACAGCCAAGAAATTTTTAATCTCTTGAGCAATACGGATGAAAAAATCAGAAAAAAAGCTGCTAAATCTATCGGGAAAACTTTCGCGGAAAATTCGAAAATATTCGCTTATATTACCAATGTTTTAGCCAAAGAAAAATCTACTGAAGATCAATGGCGCAAGTTCGACAAGCCAATATCTTCGCGAAATCTCAGCAATTTTGTTGAAGATGAAGTGGTGGATGTTTTGGTTAAAAAAGTGAAAGAAAATTATAAAAATATTTCTCACCGCTATTACAAAATTAAAGCCAAAATTCTGAAGAAAAAAATCCTCAATCACTGGGACAGGAATGCGCCTTTAAGCAAAGGAGAAAATAAAACTATTCCTTGGCAAGAAGCTCAAAATCTAGTTCTTTCAGCTTACGAAGAATTTCACCCAGAGATGAAAAAAATTGGCGCGCAGTTTTTTGACAAAAATTGGATTGATGCTGGAGTTAGAACCGGCAAAGATTCTGGAGCTTTTTCCCATTCCACAGTTCCATCTTTGCATCCTTACATTTTAATGAACTATCAAGGCAAAGTTCGTGATGTGATGACTTTGGCTCACGAATTAGGCCATGGAATTCATCAATGTTTGGCCAGAAAACAAGGCGCTTTAATGTGCGGAACTCCATTAACTTTGGCTGAAACTGCTTCGGTTTTTGGCGAACAATTAACTTTCCAAAAAATTCTTAAAAACGAAAAAAACTCTGCCAAAAAAGCTTTGATCATCGCCAATAAAATTGAAGACATGATCAATACTGCAGTTAGGCAAATAGCCTTCTTGGAGTTTGAAAGAAAAATTCATGACGCACGCAAAGAACAAGAAATTTCTCTAGAAAAAATCTGCCAGTTTTGGATGGAAGTTCAAAAAGAAAGTTTGGGCCCAATTTTCAAATTTGACGAGGAATATAAATTTTTCTGGAGCTACATTCCACATTTCATCCATTCTCCTTTCTATGTTTATTCTTACGCCTTTGGTGATTGTTTAGTAAACTCGCTTTACGGAGTTTACAAAAGCGGCAAGATTAAAAATTTCGAAAGCAAATATTTAGAAATGCTTGAATCTGGCGGAACTAAACATCACAAAGAAATGCTAGAACCATTTGGTTTGAACGCCAAAGATCCAAAATTCTGGCAAGCTGGTTTGGATGTAATCATCGACTATATTGATCAACTAGAAAAATCCCTTTAATGATAGACCCAATTTACTGCGAAACTCTATTTAACTATTTATACAGCGAAATTGATGGCTATTCGGTGTCGCATGCGGCTCGAGAAGTTCACAATAAATCTGAATTTACAGAGAATTTTCTTTATGGAGAATTGCCTTTCAAGACTTGGAAAGAAATAGTTGAACGAGCTAATCCTAAAAAAGATGGCGTGTTTTTTGATTTAGGATCAGGAACTGGAAGAGTGGTAATTTCATCTCACATGCTTTTCAACTTCAAAAAATCAATTGGAGTTGAATTGCTGAAAGGATTGCATGACAAGGCTTGCGAGATTAATAAAATTTACGAAGCCGAAGTTAAACCGCGTATTTTGGAATATATTGAAAATCGCGAATTGCAATTTTTAAACAAAGATATTTTTGATATTGATCTAAGAGAAGCCGATTTTATTTTGATGAATCACCCTTTTAAAGATAATGGCTTATTTGATAATTTAGAGGCCAAGATGATTAAAGAATTAAAGTCGGGAAGCAAAATTGTAACCACGATTAGAGCACTGAAAAACCCAGCATTTAAACAGCTTGGTAGCAAAAAATATAATTTTAGCTGGGGTGAATCTACGGCTTATTTTCATGAGATTGTTTAGAGTTTTGAGAGGTTAATTGAACTAACCAAAAACTCGGTGTCATCCCCGCAAAAGCGGGGATCCAGTGCGATTTTTAAACAATTGAAACTCACTTGTGGATCCCCGCTTTCGCGGGGATGACATCGGGAAAAAATGACGCGACGAAGCAATTCAGATCACATCACTCATCTTACTTTCGTAAAATAGAAAATACCTATGCTAGACTCCAAAATCCTCGACCTCCAAAAAACCATTGAAGAAAAAAGACAAATTTTCGGCAAAAAATTTGAAAATTTCCTAACTTCAAAATCTCACATCTTCCTAAAAAAAGCCGATCATTTTCTACATTCAAAATCTTTTATTTTTTGGTCAGTTTCTCTAGTTTTTTTACTAAGCATTTTTCTACGTTCCACTCTAAATATCGGCGCCAATAGCGCTTCTTACATCGATTTATCCACAAAATTATTAAGCGGAAAATATTATCACAACTTCTTCACCGAAATTTCTCCTCTGTCTTTTTTCTTCCATTTAATTCCACACCTAGCCGCCAAATTTACTGGCCTTAACCAAATCATTCTCAGCGATATTTTTGTAAATTTACTGGGAATTTTTTCTATCTGCGCTTCAACATTAATCTTACGAAAATCAAGGCTCGCAGCAGTTGATCAAAATATCATCATTTTATCTTTCGCACTTGGAATTTTTTTGCGAGCTTTCGACCTACAAAGCAACGAATTTTCTACTAATTCTAGCTTCTTCTTGATATTTGCTTTTCCTTATATCGCCTTTTCTTTCGCCAGAAAAACCACATTTAGCCGCACAGAATTATGCTGTCGCGGTGCTTTAGCTGGCCTAATTCCCTGCTTTAATTTTACTTATGCAATCTTGCCTCTAATTATTGAAACTCATCTCTTCTGGCAAAAAAAATCTCCAAAATTTTTCTTAAATCCAGACAAGTTGCTAATGATTTTAATCAGCTTGGGATATTTGCTTTTCATGATCAATTTCACGCCAGAATTTTTTGAATTTTTGCAACCAATGTGGTCAAGCATTCACAGCCAAAACTCTTTCAAAAAATGCTTAGAAGCCTTATTAGAAATAGTTTTTTTCAGCGGCATTTTCTTAATTTTTTTAAGAGAGAAATTTCAGTCGGAAAATAAAATATTAATAGCTGTGTTTCTTGCCGCTTCTCTAATTTTTCTATTTTGCCATTCAGAATCAACTTTTTTAGCTCTTAGCACCGCAAGCATTTTCAAGATTTTCTACGATTTTCTCAAATCAGAAGAATTCAACTTCGCTAAAAATAAATTCATTTTAGGGTTTTTACTAATCTGGCCATTTTTAGACGCTAAAGGAATTTTAGAGTTAGAATCTATTGCAGTTTTTTGCTGGATCGCAATTCCATTCATCATTTTTTATTTCTATAAATCCTTACAAAACATCTTCTCTCAAGACTTCACAAGAAAAAATATTTCCAAAGATTTTCTCTCAAAAATATTTTTAAGCTTCATTTCTTTGTTAATTTTCAGCATCCAAATAATACAAAAAAATCAAGATCTCTTCGTTTTATCATCAAGCATTACGCTGTTATTATTTCTATTTTTCTTTGAAAAAACTTACGAAAAATTCTATCCAAATTTCTCTTTTTTCTTCTGCTTTATTCAATTTTTTATTTTTTCTAGCCTTACTGCTGCTTACTTTTTAGCAATTTCAGAAAGTTATTACGGGAATAGCCCACTCAAATCTCCAAATTTTTTAAGCAACAATATTATCAATTTTTCCAAAACTCATTTAAGCAAAAATGATGATAAAATTCTCATAATCTCTGCAAATATTTCTGATATTTTTCCGGCTTTAACTTATCTAGAAAAACCAAATCAACTTATCAGTTCTTCTTCAGAATCCTTGTATGAAGCCATTTCCAGCAAAGATTCACATCCTGATGAGATCAAAGATTTTACTCTAAAATATTTATCGCAAGATTTAAAAAATCAGATCACAAAAAAAGATAATAAAATTTTATTCATCAATAACCTTTATAATGGATGCCAAATTGGTTTCTTAGAATATTATTTTAGAGACCCTGAACTTAAAAAAATCTTCTTGAGAGACTATCAATTCGCTGGCAGAATATTCGCGGCTAAAGATTTGAAAAGCGTGGCTCAAACCACATTCTTTGCCCAAGAAACAGATATATTTGATCAGGCCAATTTATCTAAACAAAAACCTCATTACGATTTTGAAATTTATCTCAGAAAAAATAATCAGTAAAAAATGCGAGGAAATTTCTCAAAGCAAAATTTTCCTGCCATTTTTTTGTGCTGTTATTTTTTTACTAAGTATTTTTCTTAGATCCACAATCGACATTGGCGCTGATACTGGTGTTTATTTAGACCTTGGAAAGAAGGTGGCTAAGGGCGGCAAATATTATTACGATTTTTTTGAAAGCAATTTCCCACTCTCTTTTTATTTCTACGCAGCCGAGTTTCATCTCTCGAATTTTCTACATCTTAATCCAATTTTCACTTCAGAAATTGTGATTAATATTTTGGCAATTTTATCGATTTTTTGGTCAAGCCAAATCCTCAAAAGAACCACCATTCATGATTGCAAATCACATTACAACCTAATCATCATCGCTTACACTCTTGGTTTTTTCTTACGCGTAAATGGCCTAACAATTGGCGAATTTGGCACCAAAACCAGCTTACTTTTGATTTGCCTTTTTCCTTATATCTCATCTTCCTTCGAAAGAAAAACTCCGCTCAATAATCGAGAATTAACTTGGCGCGGAATCTTGATGGGCTTGATTCCATGCCTCAAACCTCATTATTTAATTTTTATAATTTTCATTGAGTTTTATAAATTTTTCCAAAAAAAATCTCTAAAATTTTTCTTGAATATAGACAAACTATTAATGCTGCTAATTGGCCTGAGCTATTTAGTTCTAATGCTAAAATTCACTCCCGAATTTTTTGAATTTATTGTGCCAATGTGGCCAAAAGTTTACAGCGCTTACGACAATTCCAGCATTTTTTTAAATAATGTAACTCGCCATTTCGCCGCTCGAATCCTCATTTTCTCTTTCATTTTCCTAATTTTCACTCGCCTTAAACTTTCACAAAATGACAAGATTTTAACTCTATTATTCTGCGCTGCTTCTTTATTAATGGTGCTAGAAAACATTGGCACCATTGACCAAATCGTAATTTTTTACGCAATCACCACAATTTGTTTTTTGAAATTTTCTTATGATTTAATTTCTTCAAAAAAACTCTCTTTCTCAGACAATAAATTCATCATCGCCACTCTAATTTTTTTACCAATTTTCGACTTAGAAAACTTACCTTCTTCAATATTCAGCATCTCGGGTTTCATCAATGTTTGGTGGCTAATCGCACTGATCTATCCCGCCATCATGTTTGTCACCCCGCACTTGTTGCGGGGTTCACTCGAAACAAAAAAACATTACTTAAAATTAAGAAAAGAAAAAATCATTTTTCTAATTCTAGCTTATTTTTCTTTAATTCTATTCACCGCCCTTTCTTCATTTTATCTAGGAAAATGGGGCTTCATCAGCGCTAATTTAATTTCTCTTTTTCTCACATTATTTTTCTTTGAAAAATTCTACGCAAAATTTTATCAGAAATTTTCTCTTTTTTTTACCTTCACCGTCACCGCTTCTGCTTCTTGTCTAATATACGCCTACATCGCTTCAATTGCTGGCTTCATCAATATTAGAAGCGACTTTCAATCACCAAACAAATTAACTGAAAATATAGCTGCTATTTCAAAAATTTACGCACCGAAAACCACAGATGGCATTTTAGTTTTCTCTACTTGGATTCCTCACCAATTCCCCATCCTCAATTATTTAGGCAAAGAAAATCATTCAAAATCTAATATATTTTTCAGTGAATTTTACGATGAAAATAAAGACTCGCAAAGCAAGCTAGATCTAGACAGAATTTTAACTCTTGAATATCTTTTTAATGATTTAAAAAAGCAGCTTTTAGACCCAAATATGAAAGTTTTATTCATCAATAATGATGTTAATATTTTCAATAAATCGGATCGCTGTTTAATCGGATCTTTGGAATATTATTTTCTGGATTTAGAGTTGAAGAAAATTTTTCTAAAAAATTTTCGCTATGAAAATCGAATTTTTGTTACAGAGAAAATCAAAAGACCATTTAAAGGCAGCCTTTTAAAGCAGAATGAAAAAGATATTTTTGACCAAGTAAAACCTGCTTCTGAGAGAATTATTTATGACTTTGAAGTTTATGTAAGAAGGAGCTAAAATTTTTCTAACTTAGATCCTAAAACAAGTTCAGGATGACAGTTGTGTGTAAATTTTCCCTTATCCGTCATCCTGAACTTGTTTCAGGATCTATTTAACAACAATTTAAAATCTTCATCAAAAATCGATCTGTCGAAAATGACCAAACTAAAAAATTTCTTCCAAAGCAAATTCTTCTTTTTTTTCTTCGTCGGCGCCATTTGCAACCTCGCCTTCGCGCCCTTACATTTTTTTCCAGCGGCAATTTTTTCCATCTCGGCTTTCTATTTTTTACTAAACAGTGAGACCCAAAAAAAACGCATCTTCTGGCTTAGCTGGTGCTACGGATTCGGCTATTTCCTCGCTGGAGTTTACTGGATTGTAATTTCACTTTTGGTTGATGCCGAAAAATTCGCTTGGCTAATTCCTTTCGGCCTCACTTTAATTCCAGGAATTTTAGCAATTTACTTCGGGCTATTTGGCCTTTGCTATCAAGCCTTCACCACAAAATTAAAACTTTCTCAAAACCACGAAAAACTTTTATCCTTCGCAATTTTCTGGTTAATTTTTGAAGTATTTCGTTCATTTTTATTCACAGGATTTCCATGGAATTTAATCGGCTATACTTGGTCTTTCAGCGACAAAATAATTCAAAGCGCCAGCATTTTTGGCATTTGGGGCTTAAGCTTTTTCGCAGTTTTAATTTCTTTATTCCCAATTTTATTTTTCAAATTTGAAGACAAAAAATTAAAACCCATCGCTATTGATCTCCCTGACATCATCTTTGCTTCCACCTTATTTTGGTTGGTTATAGCAAGTTTAACTTTTGGAAATTTTCACATTGATGATCAAAAAATTCCTGAAATAGAAAATCAAAAATTGCGTTTAGTTCAAGGTAATATCGAGCAAGATATGAAATGGGATGCGCAGCAAAAATATAAAAATTTTACTAAACATATTGAGCTAACAAATTCTGAAAATTTAAGCGACATCAGCTCTGTAATTTGGTCAGAAACTTCTGTGCCTTATGTGATTGATGCGCAGTCGGGTTTGCTTGAAAAAATAAATGCTGCGATACCTGAAAATGGTGCTTTGGTGACGGGTGGTTTGAGGTTGCAATATGCAGAAAATAACCAAATTGCCAATGTTTGGAATAGTGTTTTTGCTATAGGAAAAAAAGCAGGAAAAGAGCAAATTATCGATTCTTACGACAAACATCATTTAGTGCCTTTTGGCGAATATGTGCCTCTGCAAAAATATCTCCCTTTCATCGAAAAAATCACTGATGGCGCGGTTGGATTTAGTGAAGGTGCGGGTCCCAAAACTATTCACACTGATAGTTTTTCTTTCAGCCCGCTTCTTTGCTACGAAGTAATTTTTACCGACAAAATAATCGACAAAAGCAATCGCCCCGATCTTCTAATCAATCTCACTAACGACGCTTGGTTTGGCAATAGCACGGGGCCTTACCAACATTTTGATATGGCAAAAATGCGCGCTGTGGAATATGGCATACCTTTGGCGAGAGTTGCTAATACTGGCATCACAGCTTTTTTCGATCCTTTTGGTCGAGTAGTCAAACAAATCAATTTGAATCAAGAAGGAATTATTGATGTTAATTTAGTCAAAAATCTTGAACCAACAATTTATTCCCGTTACAGCTTCTATCCCTTGATGCTATTGATTCTATCGCTTGTCATTTTTTTAATTCGCCATCAAATTAAATAACAAAATAAATACAATGTTACTGGATAAAGTTACACCAGTTGACGAATATATTGCCAAAAAATTGCGCCAATTTCGTATTGCCGCTGGCATGACTCAAGATCAATTGGGAGAATTAACGGGGCTGTCTTTTCAACAAATTCAAAAATACGAAAAAGCTAAAAACCGCATTAGCGCCAGCAAGCTTTTTGAATTTTCTCAACTTCTAGATAAGCCAATTAACGCCTTTTTCGGCGGCATTAAAGCCGATCGTGATTATTACAATTACAATTTCAAAACCAGCAAAAAACAGACCAAAGAACTGGAAGATTTTAGTAAAGAAATTTTGCCTTTAGTGCGCGCATTCAGCAAAATTGATAGTGAGCAAAGCAAGAAACATCTAGTTGCGCTGGCAGTTTCTATTTCAAGACAGAAGACTAAGAAAGTTAAGCACGCTTATTCTTAAGAAACACATAATATTTAGTCTGCAAAAAACCGTAAGTTTAATTTCCACCTAATATAATTTTTTGCAAAGACACTCATTTGAGTAATTTTTGTAAGGCTATGTGTGATTCCGTAATCTTTCAGTATCAAATCAACGCGGTTTTCATAAACTAGCCTAAAGAAATTATTTCTGTTTTCCAAAATACCCTGCTTCAAAATAATTTTGTTATAAATAGGTTTATTCCAATATTTTTCCTCATGATTTGAAGCATTAATTTTGGTAAAATTAACCATCATTTCTTCAAATAATTTTTCTCCATTATTTTCTTTTATAAACCCCAATCTTATAGCCTCAAAGTCATTTTCAAGCTTATCAAAAACATCTCTTCTTAATTTTGTTTCATAATACCAATCTATAAAAAGAGAAAGTTTGGATGTTTGATAAAGCGCAATAAAACTCCCCTCTGCATTTGGAATTAAAGATTCTGGTTCCGGAAAATAAAATGGTGCCAAACTTAAATTAATAGCTCTTCTTTTCTTCTCACCATCATCTATCTGATTAATATCAGCATTAATTATCTCTTCTCCCAATTCTGATTTATAATAATCAAAAGCAAAATATTTAGACTCGCTTTCATAAATATTTTTAAGCAACATCCATATATTAGAGATGGATAAATCAAGAGAGACTTCTTTGCAAATCACTAGATCTGCTTTGGGAATTGCCTCATTAACGGCATCTAGATGTATAAAAATCTTATTCTTTTCATGACGAAAATATTGACGATTATCGCGGATTTTCTTATTAGAAATGTCAACACCAATATAGAGTAAATCTTTATTTTGCAGAGCTTCACAATTATCAATATCGTAACAATCTCCACATTGAATCTCTAGAATAGAACTAATATCTGGCAAATGCTTTTGGAATAACACTATATATTGTTTTGTAATCATTCTAAATTTTTAATTATCATTATCTTATTCGTTCTATTCTATAACAAAAATCCATTAAATGACAGAGCAGGCAACCGCAAAAATATTTAAGAATATATTTAATAATAACCTTTGGAAAAGCAAAGAATCAATCTCTGGACCAGGATCTGAATTGTCTAATACCAAAAATTTACGACAAAATCTCCCATATTTATTCAAATCTCTAAATATCAAATCCTTACTTGATGTTCCTTGCGGAGATATGAATTGGATGAAAACGGTTAATCTCGAAGGAATTAAATATACAGGATGGGATATTATTGAGGATTTGGTAGTTCAAAATACAGAATTATTTAAAAATTCCGATATGGAGTTTTATCACAAAGATGCTCTTATCGACCCATTACCTGAAGTGGATTTAATATTGGCAAGAGACCTAATAATTCACTTTTCCTTTTCCGCCACTTGGCAATTTCTAAAAAATATTGTTAATAGTAACTCAAAATATCTTCTCATCACAAAGCACGCTAACTGCATTTCTAAAAATATTGAACTTGGAGGATATTGGCCAGCTAATTTAGAAAAAAGCCCATTTAATTTTCACAGAGCCTTGTTTCATATTAAAGAAGAAGAGGATGCTAATAAATATCTAGCTCTATACAAAATTGAAGATATCAGATGTTTCGTTACAAATCATTTTCGAGATAATCTTACTGATTAAGATTAGTTAATTGTAAGTTTAGATACGCACTGGAATTTTTTGACTAACTAAAAATTCTTTAGCCTGACGCACTGAATATTCTTTGAAGTGAAAAATTGAAGCGGCCAGAGCAGCATTAGCGCCCGCCTTTAAACCATCAGCCAAATGTTGTAAATTTCCAACTCCACCCGATGCAATCACGGGAATTGAAACTTGAGAAGTGATTTTTTGAATTAGCTCTAAATCATAGCCCGACTTAGTTCCATCTTTATCCATTGAAGTTACAAGCAACTCTCCTGCCCCTAACTCCATAGCTTTTTTTGCCCAAGCAATCGCATCAATTCCTGTAGAATTTCTGCCACCATGAGTAAAAATTTCATAATTTCCTTGAGCATTTTTCTTAGCATCAATTGCCACAATAACACATTGCGCGCCAAATTTATTGGAAGCTTCAGAAATTAAAGCGGGATTTTTTATGGCAGCACTATTCACCGAAACTTTGTCAGCGCCACTTAAAAGCAGCTGTTGAAAATCTTCCATGGCACGAATTCCGCCGCCAACTGTCAGAGGAATGAAACAAACTTCGGCAACTTTTTTCACCGTTTCAAAAATTGCTGAACGGTTTTCGTTAGAGGCTGTAATATCTAGGAAACACAGCTCGTCTGCACCTTCTTCGTAATAAAATTTTGCTTGAGAAATTGGGTCTCCAGCATCAATCAGGTTTTCAAAATTAACACCTTTAACCACGCGACCATCTTTAACATCCAAACACGGAATTATTCTATTCTTCAGCATTACATCATCCTTTTTAAAACATCATTTTCAGGTGCTTCAAAGAGGCGATGTTTAAGAGCGCCAAGAATATGAAGAAGCACTAAACCAAGCAAGCTGTAAGCTGCAATCTCATGTGTCTCAGCGAAAAGTTCAGCCATTTCCATATCTCTTTGAACCAGAGTTGGCATTTCAATTGAAAAAAGATGTACCGGAAAGCCAAAAGAATTCGACATTAAATACCCAGAAAGAGGCACCAGCAGCATTAAGAAATAAAGACCGAAGTGACCCAAGTGAGCCGCAATTTTTTCAAATTTAGCGATTGTATCAGGAAGTTTTGGAGCTGGTTTGATAAAGCGATTAATGATGCGCAGCAAAACCAAAATTAAAGCCAAAACTCCAAGAGATTTGTGAAGGCTGTAAATTTCCATTCTGTTTGGAGCTTCTTTCGACAAGAATTCCGTCATGTAAATTCCCAAACCAAGAAGTGTGAAGATGATCAAAACCATCAACCAATGTAATGTACGGGAAGAAAGAGCGTATTTTTGAGGAGTCATGGGGGAATTTAATTCTAATTTTTATGATAATTTAGATCGTGAATCACCAGTCTCAATTGCCGTTGGCAATTTATCTACCCTATTTTGCAAAGAGGGCTTTCGATTAAAAAGCCTTTTTTGAAAAAGTAGTTGGACCACCGCAAGGTGGGACGGAGAATTTGCTTACAAGAAGCTCGTTGCTACAAACTTCTTTTCTGCTCAACAATTTCATAACATTCAAGAATATCTTTTTCTTTAATGTCTTCATAATTTTCAAAAGCAATACCGCATTCAAAGCCAGCTTTCACTTCTTTCACATCATCTTTAAAGCGTTTCAAAGTTTTCAAAATGCCGTCATAAATTACAATATTTTCGCGTAACAATCTGACCTTCGCATTTCTCTTAATAACGCCGTCAGTAACAGTTGAACCGCCAATTTTACCAACTCCAGAAACTTTAAATACTTGTCTAATTTCAGCTTGTCCCAAATATTCTTCATTTTTAGTTGGCTCTAACATTCCTGAAAGAAGAAGTTTCAAGTCATCAACCACATTATAAATGATTGAGTAATAACGAACATCAATACCTTTTAATCTGGCTAATTCTTTAGCAGAAACATTGGCTCTAACATTGAACCCGATAATGATTGCAGTTGAAACAGCTGCCAAACCAATATCAGTTTCAGTGATTCCACCAGTTGCAGAATGGATAACTTTAATTGCAACTTCGTCAGTATTTAATTTCAAAATACTGCCTTGAAGAGCTTCTACAGAACCATTCACATCACCTTTAATAATGATGTTCAAATATTTCAAACCACCTTTTCCAGATTCTTTGAAAACATCAGAGAAACTTCTAGCTGAATTTTTAAGAGCTTTTTCAGTTTTTTCTTTTCTTGAACGGTAAGAAATAATTTCGCGAGCTTGTCTTTCTTCATCAACTTCCACAAATCTGTCACCAGCATTTGGAGCATTGTCCAAACCCAGAACTTCAACCGGCATTGACGGAGTAACAACTTTAATATTTTTACCTTTGTCATCTAACATCTTTCTAACTTTACCGTAAGAAGTACCAACTACGATTAGATCACCAACATCAAGAGTTCCGCTTTGCACTAAAAGAGTTGCAACCACACCTTTTGATGGATCAATTCTAGATTCAATAACCACACCGCTTGATTTACCTTCGTAAGCAGCTTTTAAATCAAGAATTTCGGTTTGTAGCAAAATAGCTTCTTCAAGCTTATCCAAGTTCATTCTATTTTTGGCTGAAACTGGAATGAACATTACCTCACCACCCAAATCTTCAGAGATAATTTCGTGAGCCAAAAGTTCGTGTTTCACGCGTTCTGGGTCAGCACCAGGTTTGTCGATTTTATTCACCGCAACAATGATTGGAACGCCAGCCGCTTTCGCATGGTTAATCGCTTCCACAGTTTGGGCTTTCACACCGTCATCAGCTGCAACCACCAAAATTACAATATCCGTAACATTAGCACCGCGAGAACGCATTTCTGTGAATGCTTCGTGACCAGGAGTATCAAGGAAAGTTATATATTTACCGCAATTGGTTTTAATGCGTGATGCACCAATATGCTGAGTAATTCCACCATGTTCGCCGCTAACCACATTGGTTGAACGAATTGCATCTAGAAGTGAAGTTTTACCGTGATCCACATGCCCCATGATTGTAACAATCGGCGCTCTTGGTAATTTCACTACGCTTGGATCTTCATCTTCTAAAACATTTTCTACATCAGAATGAGAAACTCTTTTTACTGTGTGGCCAAATTCTACGATCAAAAGTTCAGCTGTATCGGCATCAATAACTTGGTTACTTGTAGCAACCATACCCATGGTGAATAATTTTTTTACCAAGTCATTCGCCTTTTCTGACATACGATCTGACAAGTCAGAAACGCTGATAAATTCTGGCAAAATAACTTCGCGCGAAACTTTTTTATATTCTTTTTGAGATTGTTCTAATTGCTGCTGCTTAAGTTTATGTCTTTTTCTTTTTCTAGAAAAATCAGAACCATCACTATCTTCATCAATAATGTAAGTAAATTTTCTTGAATTTGATCTTTCTTCTTTATAGCTAGGTTTACCTTTTTTGGCAAATGGATCTTCTTTCTCAACAGCTGCTGTAGCTGGGCTAACAAATTTTTTCTGCTTAGATTTTTTATCTCCCTCAACTCTTTCTTTTTCTAATTTTTCTAGCTCTTGCTTTTTTCTATCGCCAACAATTTTTTCTCTTTCTTCTTTTTCACGATTTGTGATTGCAACACTTTGTTTAATTTTATTTCTTACATCGAAGCTATCTAACTGAAAACCTTGAGGTTTTTCTTTAACAACAGCAACCGCCACTGGCTCTATAACCTCTAAAACTTCCTCTATTTTTACATCTTCATTTTTAACTTCTTCAGCAGCTTGATTTTTTTCAACTTCGCGTTTTTCTTCGTCGCGTTGTTTTTCTTTCACAACATTTTTTAAAATCTTGTGGCTGTTAAGCTCTTCGCCATTTGAATCTGTAGAATTTGATGCAGCTCTAAATCTGGCTTCAAGCTCTTTATTATTTAGAGCATTATCATCACTTCTACCATCTTTCTTTCTGCCTTTGATGGTTACTTGAACAGATGAACTACTGATTCTTTTGTTCTCAACATTCTTCAATACTAAGGTTTGTGTATGGGTAGAAGCTGGTTTCAGCTTTAATGTTAAGGTAGAGCGAGTTGTACTTTTAGTCTCTGTCATTTGATATTTGCTCGTGTTTAAATGTGATGCCAACATAAAATCAATTAGAAGTTATGTTTGCATATCTAGCTAATTCGTTGCTAATTATTATATCACACTAACAACGAAACTTGAAAAAACCCTAGGCGGTTTTTTGTAAATATTCTTCAGCTCTTCTTCTGATTTCTTTAGCGATATCTTCATCAAATCCTTCGATTGATTGGATTTCAGAAATTTCAGCTTGCGCCAAATCTTCAACTGATAAGAAACCTTCAGATGCAAGTAAGTTGGCAATCATGTCTTCTACATCCAGAGTTTCAACGAATAACTTAGAAGCCTGATTAAATTCAGCAGTTCTTCTAACTGATTCTTGCTCGTCAGTCATCACATCGATTTTGTAACCAACCATTTTAGAAGCTAGTTTAACATTTTGTCCACCGCGTCCAATAGCAAGGCTAAGTTGATCTTCAGCAACAACCACTTCGATTAAACCATTTTCTTCATCAACTACTACTTTACTAACTTTTGCTGGAGTCAATGAACTCACAACCAATTCCGCAATATTTGGCGACCATTTCATGATGTCGATTTTTTCGCCGCGTAATTCTGAACTTACAGATTGAACGCGTGAACCACGAATACCAATGAATGAACCAATAATATCAATATCATCTCTTCTAGAATAAATCGCAATTTTAGCGCGAGATCCTGGATCACGAGCAACTGCTTTAACTTCAATATTTCCATCATAAAGCTCAGGAACTTCTTGTTCAAAAAGTTTTACCAAGAATTGAGGATGAGTACGAGATAAGAAAATTTGCGCACCATGTGGTTCTTTTCTAACATCTTCAACATATACTCTCATGCGATCACCAACACGGAAATTTTCTCTTGGAATTAAACCGCTTTCGTGGATTACAGCTTCATAGCCGTCAACTTCCATAACGATATTTTTAAGACCAACTTTTTTAACTGAAGCGCTGACGATTTCGCCAATGCGTTCTTTAAATTCGTTATATTCTTTATTCTTTTCAGCTTCTTTAACTCTTTTGATAATTTCGTTACGAGCAACTTGTGCAACAACTCGATTTAAATCGATTGGAGGAAGTTCTTGAACAACAAAACCGCCAACTTCAGAGTTTTTATCTTCTTGTTTAGCATGTTTCAAAGTGATGTGAGTTCTAACATCAAAACCTTCAATTGAATCATCAACCACAACTTCCAAATTATTAAATAATTTGATTTGACCAGATTTCTTATCAATTTTGCATTCAATAGCTAAGTGATGACCGTATTTTTTCTTAGCGGCAAGTTTAATGCCTTCTTCCATAGCTCCTACTACTTCTTGAGGAGTGATACCTTTTTCGTGAGCGATATTTTCAGCAACAAGCAAAATTTCTTTATTGCCCATTACAGTCAGATTACTTGCCATATTTGGTTTAGTTAAGGTTTAAATTACTATTTTAAATTGATGATGCCGTTTTGAAGTGTAGAAGAACACGGCATTGAAAAAACGGTGAGATTTGACAATATTATTTAGCGAAAGTTTTAAATCAACAATTGATTAGTAGCTACTTACTCACTTTCTTTTCTAATTTTTTCAGCTTGCGGAGATCTTGAAAATTGTTAATTGATTTATTGATCATTTTTTCTGAAAAAGCCAAAAAGCCAAACAACATTCCAAATAAAAAGAAGAAAATCATAACCAGAAATATTCTGGTTTCGATGTTATATGACAAAGGACTTAGGTGAATTGTAATTATTTCGCGATTATTAACCATGAATATTACCAAGACCACCAAGACTACAGAAGCGAGTACTGTTTTGATGATGCGGATGATTGATTTTATTAGATTTAGCATATGTAAGATTGTTGTTTGAGGATTTATATTTGGTTAGCTGAAATTCTTTGTCATCTCGAGCGTAAGCGAGAGATCTAATGAGGCTTTACATAACAAACTCATGAGATCTCTCGCTTACGCTCGAAATTAAAGTGATTTTGCTCGAGATGACATTTTTAATTTTGCGACCAGCTTACTGCATTTTGCAACAACTCTTGATCAGCTTCTGGTTTTCTTTTGAACCAAGCTTCAAAACCAATCATCGCTTGATAAACCAACATACCAATTCCAGTTACAATTCTATTACCGTTTTTTTCTGCGTTTTTCAGAAGATCCGTCATCAAAGGTTTATAAACAATATCATAAACAATCGCTGATTTTTTTAGGTTTTTTAAATCAATCTCCAAAGTATCTTGGCCGAGCATTCCCAGTGAAGTTGAATTTACTAAAAAATCACATTTATTTAGATTTTTTTCAAATTCTTTCATTGGCAAAAAGCTAATTTCGCAAGCAACTTCTTTTGAAAAATTAGAGAAATTTTTTATTACTTCGGAAGCGCGATCTTCACTGCGATTAGTGATAAAAATTTCTTTCGCGCCAGATTTCATAATTGCATAAATTAATGCTCTAGAAGCTCCACCAGCGCCAATTAAAAATGCCAATTTATTTTTTAAATCAAAATCTGGAAAAGAGTTTTTTAGATTATTTAAAAATCCTTCAGCGTCAGAATTATGTCCGAAAAGTTTTTTATCTGGCGTTATAATTACAGTATTTACCGCGCCCGTAAGCTGCGCCGTTTTGCTTTTAAAATCACAAATTTTGAAGATTTCTTCTTTATGAGGCAAAGTTACATTGAAGCCCGCGAAATCCACATCAATTAAAGATTGAATAGATTGTTGAAGTTCGCCTTTTGGCACTTGAATCGGAATATAAATTCCGTCGATATTATATTTATCTAATAAAAAATTATGAATTTTTGGCGATAAAGAATGAGCGATTGGATCGCCAATTACCCCTGCTTTAAGAGGTTTTGGAGGAATAGACATTGTTAATTAAAATTGAAATTAATTACCTGCAATTACATCAGATTTATCATCTTTTTTGGCATCTCCTCCACCAGCATCACCCTTAGTTTTATATTCAGGCATATATGGTTTTTGATGAGGGATTTCAATTTTTTTAAGCAATCTGCTAGTGAAAAACTTGGTCTTAAAGTAGAAGATTTTTTTGCAGCGAATTGCAGGTTGAGATTCGATAAGAACAATTTGTTCATCTCTAGGAAGCTGAATAACTTCTTGCGGAAGAAGCAAGGCGCGCTGAGTTTCAGAGACATGCAGCGAACGAGCTCCCGGATTCAAATCTAGATATTTCGGTTTGTTATAAGAAATTGCAGTTGCGGTTTTATTACCCAGAAGTTGTGAAATCAAATTCGCAGTTTCCAC
>CAMCME010000015.1 GCA_945875925.1 Rickettsia typhi
CGGCGAACTCAACTTCTAAATCTTTCCAAGGAATCAGACGAGATAAAACCAGAAGCTCGTTTTTCGGATTCAGCTCGCTGCTCAATCTTCCTCTAAAAATATCTTCCTGACGATTATCAATCTGAGATGGCTGCATGACTTTCTTTTACACCACTTTGCTAAAGTTTTACTAAATTTATTTGCCAGAAAATGAAGGACGACCCCTCGATTTCTGGCAAAAAAACAGTAGAAGAAAGTGTTGTGGAGTCAAGCTGGATGTGGGTTGATGGGGTATTTCAGGATGGACTAAGTAATTTCACTAATTTTTAATGAGGGTCTTGGGGGTATTCACTAACTCGTTTTACTTTCTGTGATGTGATAATCGCCAAAATTACTAAATTTTATCGTAATTTCCATTTGTAGGTTGGAGTTTGTAAATGCGACATTAGATTCAGATCCATCTTGTAAAATAAGATAAAAATGTGGACTTGGTTACAAACCAAGTCCAGCTTTGATAAGCGCAATTATATCGAGAAAAAATTATTAAATTTTATCGTAAGAAATTTTTTCTTTTCTAGCACCAGGATGAGTAACTGCGCCAAATCTTGCAGAACCTACAGTTTGAGCATATTTCCACAAAGTTCCAGATTGGTAATCATTTTCTCTTGGCTTCCAAGCAGCTTTGCGAGAAGCAATTTCAGAGTCAGTTAAAGCAACATCAATTGTGCCTTTTAAAGCATCAATTGTAATTTGGTCGCCATTTTTCAAAAGCGCAATCATGCCGCCAACAGCAGCTTCTGGGCTGACATGTCCGATGCAAAATCCTCTAGTTCCACCAGAAAATCTGCCATCAGTAATTAAAGCAACCAAGCTTCCCATTCCCTGACCATAAATTGCCGCAGTTGTGGCAAGCATTTCGCGCATACCAGGGCCGCCTTTTGGGCCTTCATAACGAATTACCAAAACATCGCCTGTCTTATATTTCTTTTGCTCAACAGCTTTGAAACATTCTTCTTCTGAATCGAAACATAACGCACTTCCCGTGAAAACTTGCTCATCTGCGTTCATCCCCGCAACTTTTACAACTGCGCCATCTTCTGCCAAATTGCCGCGCAAAGTTACAACGCCGCCAGTTGGAGAAAGTGGTTTTTCTGGGCGATAAACTACGGATTGGTTTTCGTTGAATTTAATGTCGGCCAAATTTTCTGCCATGGTTTTTCCAGTCACCGTCATGCAGTCGCCATGAATGTAACCCGCATCAAGCAGAACTTTTAAAATCATTTGCACGCCGCCCACTTCAAACAAATCTTTCGCCACATATTTTCCACCAGGTTTCATGTCGGCAATGTAAGGAGTTTTTTTGAAAATTTCGCCCACGGCAAAAATATCAAAATCAATTCCACATTCATTAGCAATTGCTGGCAAATGAAGAACGGCATTGGTTGAGCCGCCAGTTGCAGCAACAATTGTTGCGGCATTTTCTAAAGCTTTACGAGTTACGATGTCGCGCGGTTTAATATTTTTGGCAATTAAATTCATCACAGCTTTGCCTGATTGGTAAGCATATTCGTCGCGTGATTCGTAAGGTGCGGGAGTTCCAGAAGATCCCGGAAGTGCAAGACCAATTGCTTCACTTACGCAGGCCAAAGTGTTGGCAGTGAATTGTCCGCCGCAGGCTCCAGCACTTGGGCAAGCAGCTTTGGTTAGAATTTTTAAATCTTCTTCACTCATTTTGCCTGCGTCTCTTTGTCCTACAGCTTCAAAGACATCCACGATTGTTACATCTCTATCTTTAAATCTTCCTGGCAAAATTGAACCTCCATACATAAAGACAGAAGGCACATTTAAACGCACCATCGACATCATCATTCCAGGTAAAGATTTATCGCAACCAGCAATTCCAACTAAAGCGTCATAGCAATGTCCGCGCACTGTCACTTCAATTGAATCGGCGATAACTTCGCGAGAAACTAGTGAAGATTTCATGCCTTGATGACCATTGGCGATTCCGTCTGTAACTGTAATTGTTGTAAATTCTCTTGGAGTTCCACCAGCATCTTTCACGCCTTTTTTAGCAGGTTGGGCTTGGCGTTGCAAAGCGATGTTGCAAGGTGCGGCTTCATTCCACGCACTTACTACGCCAACAAAAGGTGACTGCAAATCTTCTTCGGTAAGGCCGTGCGGATATAGATCAGTTTTGATGTTATATAGCATGGTTTTTCTGCCTTCACAACCGTGAGAGTTAGTTACATAACGCGAAGGTAATTTTGATTTGTCGAATTTGGTCATAAATGAAATTTGTAAGTGAGGTTTTTGGAGGGAATTTAATAAAGCTAATATGAGGTTAATTTATTTTTAAGATCAATCTAGAAGTTTACTGAAAAACCTTAATCATAAAACACACAATTGCACAGAAAACTTGATATTCTGAATTCTATTATAGAGACTGCGACCTTTCCTACATGCTATCTTTAAATCAAATTTATAAATTTTTTAATGAAAAAATATCACATGAGAAATCGCAAAGCTTTTTCTCTAATTGAACTTTCAATTGTAGTTGTAGTCATTGGCATTCTTATTGCTGGTGTCACGCAAGGTACTAGATTGGTAAGAGAATTTAAAATATCGACCGCCCGAACTATTACTCAAAGTTCTGCAGTTCCTGGTATCAAAGATTTGGAATTGTGGCTTGAAACAACTGGCGAAAAAAGTTTTGTCGATGCAGAGGCTGTAGAAGGGGAAGCTGTAAGCACTTGGTATGACATGAATGTTAATAATGAAAAGCATAATGCTTCATCCACATTAACGGCTAGACCTACTTATAGAAGAGGTGCTTTAAACGGTCTTCCCGCTCTGACATTCGACGGAACTAATGATACAATGGATCCAAGCTTTGCTGAATATTCTTCAAACGCGCCATCCACTAACAATAACTTTACTTTATTCTTGGTTGCTCAAACTGCTGATACTCATGAAATAGATGTTCAATCTGACTCTGGAACTGCTGGTCAATCAGGACAAAAATTCGTAATTTTTCCACAACAAGGATCTTCGTTTTACGGATGTCCAAGTTGCGTGGGAACTGGGATTTCTTTAGGAACAAATGGCGTGTCATTTTATCAAAATACTTCTGGGACAACTTCTCCTAGCGCAGTTTATAGCGGCGGAGATACTGCAGTGGCCTCAATTATTGCAATAGTCAATACCAACAAAAAACCTAAAATTTATGTTAATGGTCAACTAAGAGCTACGGGAATAGAGAGTTCCTTTTCTACTGTTTATGCTGGATATATTATCGGAGGAAATTCTTTATTTTCTTCGCAATTTTTCAAAGGTGAGGTTGGAGAATATATCATTTACAACCGCGCTTTAGTTCCTGCTGAGCAAGGTTCGGTAGAAAAATATCTTGGTCAAAAATGGGGAATTAAAGTTTATCCGCAGAATTAATTAAAACCTCCGTGTCATCATCCCCGCGCAAGCGGGGATCTAGAGACATTTAAAACAAATTCAAATTATAATTTGAATAAAAATCTTTCTGGATACCCGCCTAAGCGTTGATGACAAAGAGTGAGAAGAGAATTACTTCCCATCCAAACCATAAGCACTATGCAGAACTCTAACCGCAAGCTCACCATATTCTTTAGAAATCAAAACTGAAATTTTAATTTCAGAAGTTGAAATCAAAAGAATGTTAATGCCTTTTTCAGCCAAAGTTTTGAACATTGTATGAGCAACACCTGAATGACTGATCATGCCCACGCCAATTACTGAAATTTTAGCAATACCTTCATCTATTTTCATTTCGGCATAATTAGTTTCGCCTCTAACTGACTCGATGGCAATTTTAGCTTTTTCAAGTTCGGTTTTTTCAGTGGTGAAAGTGATATCAACCGATTTGCCATCAGCACTAATATTTTGTACGATCATATCAACATTGACTTCTTTTTCAGATAAAGCGCCAAAGATTGCTGAAGATAAGCCTGCGTGATCAGGCATTTTAGTTAAAGTAATTCTAACATCATTTTTGCTATAGCTGATTCCTGTAATTAAGCGTCTTTCCATAATTTCCTCATCATTATTGATTAAAATTGTTCCTGAAGTTTCGGTAGTTTCGGCAAAAGTTGACAAAACCCTAACTCTCACATTATGAGCCATAGCCATTGCAACCGAGCGAGTTTGTAAAACTTTCGATCCGCTATAAGCCATTTCTAACATTTCTTCGTAAGTAACTTTATTCAACTTTCTAGCCTTGTCAGTAATGCGTGGATCTGTTGTGTAAACACCATCCACATCGGTGTAAATGTCACATCTGTCAGCTTTAATCGCAGCAGCAATTGCTACGGCAGAAGTGTCTGAACCGCCTCTTCCTAAAGTTGAAATGCGATTAGTTGCTTTGTGAATTCCTTGAAATCCAGCAATCACAACCACATCATTAACTTCCATACTTTTTAAAATATATGAGCCATCAATTTCATCAATTCTAGCTTTGCTGTGAACATCGTCAGTTGTAAGAGGAATCTGCCATCCTAAAAATGATCTGGCTTTGTAACCAATTGATTGCAATTCAAGAGCTAAAAGGCCACAAGTAACTTGCTCGCCAGTTGCTACAATCGAATCATATTCAGATAGAGATTGAGAATCCATTAAAGGTGAAACTTGGTTGCAATAGTCAACGAGCTGATTAGTAACGCCAGACATAGCTGAAACCACAGCTACAACTTTATTTCCTAAGTCAATTTCTTGCTTAACTTTTTTCGCAACATTTTTGATTCTGGCAATGTCACCCACCGAGGTGCCGCCAAATTTTTGAACAATAAGCATGATTATTTGGTTTTGTTGAACTTCTAGAAATGTTATTTCTTGAGGAAGTGTTATTTGACTCTTGTAAGGAGAAAAAATGATTAAAACTTTGATGTTTTTGCATTGTTAATATCGAGGAAATTTTTTCAAGAAAAGAATATTCAAATATGACGCGAGCCAATAATTCCCGAAGAAATCACAAGAAAAAAATTGATTTATCATTTTATGAATTTATAAGCTGAGTTCTTCATTAGCTTTATCAAAAGCTTTATCAAATCCTCAATCAAAATTTTCCTAAAAATGCATTTATTTAGAAAGCTCGCTGGCAATATCTTTTTCAAAATTATTCTAGCTTTCATCATGCTATCTTTCGTTTTATTCGGAGTTAGCGGTTTCATTTTAAATGACTCAGGATCTTGGGTTGCAAAGATCGGCGGCAAAACCATCAGCCAAAATGTTTTCATGAAAGAAATGCAAAAAAATCGTGAAATGATTTTGCAAGCTAACAAAGGCGAAGAAGCCATGAAATATCTAGAATCAGAACAATTCAAATCTGATACTTTAGGTCGTATGATCAATGCTATTGTAATTGAAAAATTGCGCGCAGATCTTGGTGTTGAGGCCAGCAAAAAATTAATCTTACAAGAGGTTGCTAAAGACGCTAATTTTAGAGACAAAGACGGAAAATTTGATCGCGCTGCTTTCAAAGCTTTTTTAGCAAAAAATGGTCTTGATGAAGAAAAATATGTAAGAATGGTTCAAGATGAAGTTGTAGCAACAATGGTTATTCAAACCATGTCAATGAACGCTCCAGTTAATACTAATATCATCACTCAAAGTGAAGAATTTAAAAAAGAACAACGCTTTGCTGATGTAGTTATCATCAGTGATAAAAATGCTGGAAAACCAGAAGCTGCGAAGCCTGAAGAAATTACTGCTTTTTTTGAAGCAAACAGAACTAGATATTCTGCACCTGAAACTCGCAAAGTTTCTTACTTAAGTTTTTCAAGAAAAGATTTTGCTAAAGATTTCCAAGTGAGTGATTCAGAAGTTGCTGCGGAATATGACAAAAATAGAGAGCAATTTCAAAGACCTGAAAGCAGAAATTTATATCATGTGGTATTTGAAACGGAAGATTCTGCAAAAGATTTTGCTAAAAAATTAAGTGCAAATTCTGATAAAGAAAAAGCTGCTGCTGAATTTGCGAAACTTGCTAAAGAGATTCAAAAAAAGGATCAAAAAGCTATTACTTTAAGCAAAGTTACTCAAAAAGATTTGATCCCAGAGCTATCAAGCGCAGTTTTTAAATTAGCTGTGAATGATCATAGTGAAGTTTTAAAAAGCCCTCTGGGTTATCATGTATTTTTGTTAACCAATATTAACAAAAGCGAAGTTATTACTCTTATTGAAGTTAGAGAATCTATTAAAGCTAAAATGCTTGCTGAAGGAAAAGATAAAGCGGTTCAGGCTAAAATTTCTCAAATTGATGATGAAATTTTAACCTCAAATTCTTTAAGCGAAGTTGCTAAAAAATACTCGCTAAAACTTTCTCACAATGCTTTGCAAATCAATCAAGCTGGACAAGATTCAAAAGGAAATATTCCTGCTGAAATCAAGTCTTTGATTGACTTTGCTGAAAATGCATTTTCTTTGAAAAAAGACCAAGCTTCAAAATTATTTTTCTCAAAAGGCAGTGATGAATATTATGCTGTGAAAGTTGAAGAAATTGCTGCTGCTCATGAGAAAAAATTAGAAGAAGTTAGATCTGAAGTTCTTGCTGATTTAACTAAGCATAAAACTCAAGCTCACTTACAAATGATGGCGCAAAAAATTGGTGAAGAAATTCAAAAAAATCCAGCGGACGCTGCCAAAATTGCCGCTAAACATGGTTTGAAATTTGAAAAAAATAGAGAATTTCCAAGAATTTTTTATGTGAATTTCCAAGGCCGCCAAATTCCTTATGCTAATAAATTCTTAGATGAATTATTCTCTTTGAAAATTGGTCAAGCTACTTCAGTTCACCAACAAAGTGCAGCAGAATTTATGGTTGGTGTGCTTCGCTCATCTAAAAAACCCGAACTTGGTTTTGCGCAAATTGATCGTGCTAAAAAAGAATCTGAAGGGCTTTTAAGAAATGAGATTCTTCAAGGATATAACGCTTTTGTGATGAAAAAATATCCAGTAAAAGTGAATGAAAAAGCTTTGGGTAAAAAAGAAGAAAAATAGTTTTTAAAGTCAGCGAGCATTACGGCCCGCAAACTTGTCATTCCGAACATAGTGAGGAATCTCATGAGTCTAAACTCCGAGTTTTAACCTCATGAGATTCCTCACTATGTTCGGAATGACAGTGTGTTTTATTCCCTCTCTCTTGAAGAAAATCTAAATGTATAATTTTAGCAAAGACGAATTTAGTCGTATTTTACAAAAAACAAAATCGACCATTCTTTATAAAAAAATTCCCTCTGACACAATCACGCCAGTTCTGGCCTCGTTAAAAATTTCTCAAAACTTAAGCGAAAAAAATAACTATAATTTCCTTTTAGAATCTGCCGAAAAAGGCAATAATAAAGGTCGCTTTTCGGTGATTGGTTTAATGCCAGATTTGCTGTGGAAATGCGATGGTAAATCTTCTTTCATTAATCGCGAATTTGAAAAAAATTCTGAAAATTTTGTTGAAGAAAAAGGTGGCGTGATTGCCAATTTGCGTAAACTTGTAAATGAATCAAAGATTGATTGGGAAAATTTAAACTATGCCAATGGCGCTTTGCCAGAAGTGTGTGGAGGAATTTTTGGTTACATGTCTTATGATATGGTGCGATTAATGGAAAAGATGCCAGAAAAAGGCTTGAAAGATGATTTTAAAATTCCAGATAGCATTTTTATTCGCCCACAAATTTTGATTATTTTTGATAATCTTTTTGACTGCTCTTTAATTTGCGCGCCGATTTTTGCAGATGACCAAAAAGAATCTGCGGAAGAAATTTTTGAGCAAGCGGCTACTAGAATTTCTTTTGTCGAAGAAATTTTGCAAAAACCTTATTCAACACCTAAAGATAAGGTTAATGCGCAATTTAATTTCTCTTCAAATTATACAGAAAATGAATATTGCGCTGCGGTAGAAAAAGCTAAAACTTACATTACTGATGGCGATATTTTTCAAGTTTTGCCCTCACAAAGATTCACTTCTGATTTCAATCCTGAAATTTCGGAATTCACTTTTTATCGCGCACTTCGCGCTATAAATCCTTCACCATTTTTATTCTATTTAAAATTTCCAGAATTCTCGCTAATCGGCTCTAGCCCTGAGATTATGGTCTCTTCTAAATCTAGGAAAATCACTTTAAGACCATTGGCTGGAACTCGTAAAAGAGGAAAATCTGCGGAAGAAGATAAAAGAATTGCGACGGAATTATTGAATGATGAAAAAGAAGTGGCGGAACATTTAATGTTGATTGATTTAGGGCGCCATGATGTTGGACGCGTTGCTAAAGAAGGTTCTGTAGTTGTAACAGAAAAAATGGTGATCGAAAATTATTCTCATGTGATGCACATTTCTTCAACCGTAGAAGGAATTTTGCGTGATGACCTAGATGCTTTAGATGCTTTAATTTCAGGATTTCCAGCAGGCACTGTAAGCGGCGCTCCAAAAATTCGTGCTATGGAAATTATTGAAGAAATTGAAAAAGTTAAACGCAGCTTTTATGCGGGATGTGTGGGATATTTTTCTGCAAATGGTGATATGGAAACCTGCATTACTCTGCGTTCGGCTTTGATTAAAGATGGAAAAATTTATCTGCAAGCAGGCGCGGGAGTAGTTTTTGATTCGGATCCAAAATCTGAATATCAAGAATGTATCAATAAGGCTCAGGCGCTAATAAAGGCTTGCGAAAGAATAAGTGATTTTGTTTAAAAGTCTTGGAAAGGCAAAGTAATACACCTTTAACATCGAGAGGATGTTTTTATAAAACTCGAATAACGCGAAAGATAGTCGCTGCAAATTAATTAAAATTTAAAATTCCTAACATGAAGTTTAGAAATCTGACAGCTCGAAAAGCCTTTTCCTTCATGGAAATCTCCGTAGTGATTTTGATGATAGGGCTTTTAATTGCTGGAATTAGCAAAGGCACTGACATGATTGGAGACTTCAGAATACAAACCGCCAGAAATCTTACCAAAAGCGCTCCGATGCTGAGAATGTCTGGTCTAACTGTTTGGTTGGATACTGTATCTAAAGAAAGTTTTGATATTGAAGTTGATGTGAAAGATTCAACTAAAAATAAAGTCAGTGCATGGAATGATTTGAATCCATTGTCAAATAACAAATTTGATATGATTCAGCCAACAGCATCTCTACAGCCTACTTTGATTAATGATCCAAAGATGAATAATTTGCCGGTATTTTTGTTTGACGGAGTTGATGATAATTTTTACAGACTAAATGTTTTGGGATCTGATTTTTCTCAAAGCGATCAGGTAACTATGTTTTTTGTGCAGAATTTTTCTCCACTACAACCTTCTATGTTATTTATATGGCTTCCAGCCAGCACTGGCCAAAGAATAACACATCACAGCCAATGGGTGGATGGTGAGACATATTTTGATTTTCCAGATCCCGGTAGTGGTAGAATACATACGAACACGGCTGGTAAATATGCTAATATGGGTGATATTACCACTTTGATTCGTAAGCCAACTGGTGTTGCAAATATTAGAATTAATAGCCACAATCTTTTTTCTACGGATACTGCGCAAACAGGCATTCTTGATGTAACTGCTTCATCAACTTTTTATATAGGCTCTCAAACAGATAATGCTAATGCATTTAACGGAAATATTGGAGAAGTGATTATTTTTAATAGAGCTCTTAAAGAAGGTGAGATTAATTCGGTTGAGCAATATTTAAGCCAAAAATGGGGCATTAAACTTATCCCTTAGTTATTTTAAAAATATGAAATCCCAAAAGAAATCTTTAGACAGCTTTAAGATGGATAATGGATGGTGATATCGGAAAAATTATTGTCTTTAACCACAAATTGGGAGTGGAGATTTTTTAAAAACTAAATCCCCATCAAACTTTTAGCAAAATTCTTAGCATCAAATTCTTGTAAATCTTCAATCTTCTCGCCAACTCCAATGGCGTAAATTGGCTTTTTAAATTGATTAGCCAAAGCCACCACAATTCCACCTTTAGCAGAGCCGTCGAGCTTAGTTATTATTAGCCCTGTAATTTCTACTGTTTGATTAAAAATATCTAATTGGCTTTTAGCATTTTGGCCAGTTGTAGCGTCTAAAATTAAAAGATTTTCATGAGGTGCGCTAGCATCACTTTTTCTTAAAACCGAGCCAATTTTTTTCAACTCATCCATCAAATTTTGTTTATTTTGCAATCTGCCCGCAGTGTCGATAAGCAAAAAATCTGAACCATTTTTTTTAGCAATTTCAAAAGCGCGATAAGCAACTGCGGCTGGATCTTCGCCATCTCTGCAGGCAGAAACTATTTCACAATCGGCTCTTTTGGCCCAAATTTCTAATTGTTGCGAAGCCGCGGCTCTGAAGGTGTCGCAAGCGGCGATGGTAACTTTTTTATTGTGGTTTTTTAAGTTAAAAGCAATCTTGCCAATGGTGGTGGTTTTGCCAGAGCCATTCACGCCGTTTAGAATAATTACCTTGGGTTTGATATTGTCGTTAATTTCTAAAGATTTTTGGCAAGGCAGTAAAATTGCTTCAAGTTCTTCACTGAAAAAATTTTTAATTTCTGTGAGAGAAATATTTTTAGGAAATTTTTTACTCTTAAAATTACTAACAATTCTCATTGCAGTATCTGCGCCAACATCGCTCATAATCAGCATTTCTTCTAGCTCTTCAAGAATTTCAAATTCTAGTTTCTTATGAGTGAAAAGCTGCGTGATGGCGTTAGAAATTTTAGAAGAAGCAGCAAGCTCATTTTGAATTTTCGACTTGGAAAAAAGGCTAAAAAAAGACATGTTATTTCGATAAGTAATTTGCAGGATTTACCGAATCGCGACCTTTTCTTAAGCCGAAATAAAGTTGAGGAGAATTGACATTTCCAGTTGATCCTACTTCGGCAATTTGATCACCTTTGGCAACTTTTTGGCTGCGCTTCACTAGCGTTTTCGACAAGTGAGCATAAGCAGTAATCCAGCCGCCGCTATGTTTTATAATAATTAAATTTCCATAACCTTTTAATTCATTGCCCACATAAGCCACAACGCCATCTTCTGAAGCTTTTACTTTCGCGCCTTCCAAGGCTTTGATATTAATTCCATCATTATAAAGACCGCCTTTTTTGGGACCAAATTTAGAAATAACTTCTCCTTTTAGCGGCCAAGCAAAATGATTAAATTTGTCTAAAGTTTTTTCGACAAAATTTGGGCTGTAAGTTTTCATTCCTTCTTTGTTAGGAGCGACATTTTCTTTAGTGGCAATTACAGTTTTTGCAGTTTCTGTAGTTTTTACTTCCGACTTATATTCTGTTTTATTCTGCACCAAATTTACTGAATTGCGATTGTCAGGCGCGGCAATTTTAATTTTCTGTCCAGCTTGCAATCCATAAGGCTCTTTCAAATCATTAAGCGCCACAAGGCTGTTAATGTTGGTATTATTATTGCGAGCAATTTGATAAATTGTTTCGCCTTTTTTCACTTCGTAATAAACAGAAGCAGGAATATTTAATTTGCTGCCAAGCGCCAATCCATAAGGGGGGGTGAGATTATTTTTGGTGATTAAATCGCGCAGTGGAACTTGGTATTTTTTAGAAATGCTGTAAAGAGTGTCGCCTGCTGCAACCTCAACCTGAAGCGCTTTAGAGGTTTTGCTTTGAGGCAAATTTTGATATTTCTTTTTTGTGAGAGAGTTGTTTTTGTTATAAAGATTTCTGCTATTAGTAATAACTTGCGCAGGTTTTTGAGTGCAGGCAAAGCACAAAATAGAGAGTATCAATAATGAAGAGACTTTTTGCAAAAGTGTCATCTGCGAAGAATTTGTTATTAAATTTGAATTATGTCTTTAATTTATTTAAGACTCGTAAAATTAGCAATTACTCAAATCCTCAAGCTTCATAATCAAACAAATTTAAATCAGCATTAAATCATGGAAGTTCTTTCTGCGCTCAATTCTCAATTATCAAGCAACGCTCAAATTGCTTTCATCACTTTCTGCGCCCTTATTTTTGGTTCATTTGCTAGTTTAATCAGTCATCGTTTAGCAACAAAACAGCCAATGGTTTTTGCCCGTTCTCAGTGTGTGAAATGTGGTATCGCACTTAAAATTAGAAATTTAATTCCGATATTTTCTTGGGTTATACAGCGTGGAAAATGTAGCAATTGCAAAGCTAAAATTTCAGCTCGTTATCCGCTAATTGAAGCTAGTTTTGTTATCACATTTTTGTCAGTTTATTTTGCCTTGGGCCAAGTTATCGATATTAGAATGCTGCTATGCTTTGCAATTTCTGGAACTTTGATTGTGATGACGGTGGTAGATCTTGAGCATTATTTTATTCCCGACATTACCCAATATTTTTTAGCACTTTTGGTGATTTTTTTAAGAATTCATGATGATGGAACCAATGGCGCGATGATGAATTTACAAGCTGCTTTTTTATATATGGGATTTGGACTTTTGCTTTTAGCTTTTTTTTACATCACAACAAAAATGGAAGCTATTGGCATTGACGATATTAAATTCTTTTTCATTTCTGGGCTTCTGCTTGGATCTAAAGGATTTCTACTCTTCACGCTTTTCAGCGGAGTCTTCGGTGTGATCTTTGGCATGATTTGGCAGAAAGTTAAAAAAGAAGCGACCTTTCCTTTTGCGCCATCAATTTGTGCTGCGATGTTTGTGGTGATGATGTTTGGGAAGGATGTAAATTTGACGAAATTAATGGGTGATTTGATTTTCTAGATTTGAAAATTGCTAAAGCAATTATCAGGGAGGGGCTTAGATTGGATTCTTGAGTAAAAGGAGGGGCTGCAAAATTAAGCTCCGGCCAAATTCTTCGCGATGTTTTCGCGATAGGCAAATTGTCTTTTTTCGGTCAGGTTTTTTTCTTCGAAGATAAATTTTTCTAAAAAATATCCGCTTAATTTTAGGCCATCAATTAAGTGTTCTTCTTCACATTCAGTTTCTTCAGTTAAAAAACTAGGTAACCTCAAAAGCTTGTTTCTGTATGGTTCACCAGCTTCTAAAGAAACAGCGCAGGCAGATTTGGGAGAAACAAAAGAAAGGTTCACTCTCGAATTTGTAACCACGCAGCAAGATAGATCAATTCCATAGCCCAGAGTTTTTAAAATCTTCAATTCCAGTTTCACATAATCGGCGATGAAATCTTTTTTTTGAATATTGTCATCAGAAAGTTTTTGTAAAAATTCATGCATTTTTTCAAAAAGTAATTCATGATTTTCTCTTTCTAAAAAAGCGCTGTCGATGATTGAAAATAAAGAGTTAGCGCAATCTAGGCGCAGGCGATCAAACATAATTTTTGAGCAGTAACTTTTCACTAAATCAACTGCCACAAATTGTCCTAAATTTTCTTCAATGCGGGAAATATGTTCGAAGGAAATTAAATTTCCGATTTGAAAAATAGTGCGATCTTTAGCTGATTTTGCTGATTTGACGAAGCCGCGATAAAGGCCGTGATTTTGCGAGAAGACTTTTACGATTAGGGAATTTTCGCTATATTTTCTTTGACTGATAATGATACCTTGGTCGCTAAATTTCATAATCCTTTAGGTAATTTAAAGCTTCGGATATTTCGCCAAACACCAGCTTATTTGGAAGTTGGTTGCGAAACCAAGTTAGTTGGCGTTTTGCATAATTTCTAGTTTTTTGTGAAGCGATATTTATGGCTTCTTCTTCAGAAATTCGCTTTTCTAAAAAATCAGTAATTTCAATGAATCCTAAAGTTTTGGTAATTGCTGCATCTTCTGTAATTCTTAGATCCAACAGATTTTCTACTTCTGCAATCGCACCATTTTTCATCATTAATTCAAAACGCGAATTACAAGTTTTGTAAAGTTTTTCGCGATTAGGATTTAGATTTATGTGAGTGAAAATTTCTTCAGCAAAAAGCATTTTATTTGGCTGATTTTGCCACCAGAAAAATGATTTTTCAGTTTGTTTTAAAACTTCATAAGCCCTGATCAGGCGTTGTTTATCGAGATTTAAAATTCGCTCTTTTTCTTCGCCTAAATTAAGTAATTCGGCTTTAAAATTTTGCGCGCCAATTTCTTCAAAAAGTTCTCTGGCGTGTCTTCTAACTTCTTCATCAATAAAGGGAATTTCACAAATTCCTTCCACTAATTTAGAAATATACATGCCGCTGCCGCCAACAATCACAGGCAATTTATTGCTGTTCCAGCTTTCTTCTACTGCCAATTTTACTAGCTTCAACCACATTCCAACTGACGAAGTTTCGCAAGGTTGAAGAGCGGAATATAAAAAATGTTTTACTTTTCTTTGTTCTTCATTTGAAGGCTGTGAAGATAGAATTGGTAAGCCTTCGTAGATTTGCAGAGAGTCGGCATTAATGATTGAAATATCTTGAGAATCAGCAATTTCCAAAGCCAAAGCAGATTTGCCTGAAGCGGTTGGACCAGAGATGATTAAGATTTTTTGGGTCATTATATTTAGTAAATAAAAAGCGTTTTGTAAAAACGCAATGTCATCTCGAGCGAACCGAGAGATCTCATGAGGTTAGGTAGCCAGACTCATGAGATCTCTCACTTCGTTCGAGATAACAGGTTTGTCGGTTGGGCTGACAGTTTGTTGGTTTGGGTCTGAAAGATCCGAGAGTTTTATTCTGCCGGATTAAGCTACGCCTCAGAATCCGCTTCAGCCTTAATCAAAACATTCTTCAAATTTTGCATATCTTCAGGAAGCGGAATTTCAAAAAACATTTCTTCATTAGTTCTAGGGTGAGAAAATCCAATTTTATAAGAATGCAAAGCTTGTCTTGGAAAGGCTTTGATGAAATTTTTGGCTTCTAATTCTAAAAGCATCGGCGCACTTTTTTTGCTGCCATTATAAACATAATCTCCCACCAAAGAATGTTTCATCGATTCTAAATGAACTCTGATTTGGTGAGTGCGGCCAGTGTCTAATTTGCATTCAACAATGCTGATATAATCATTTAAAAAAACTTTTTTAGTTTCGTAATGAGTAATGGCGGTGCGACCAATGGTGCGGCTGATTGTCATTTTTAAACGATTAGTGCGGCTTCTCACGATATTCTTATTGATCATGCCGCGAGCTGGGTCTAACGCGCCATAAATAAAGGCGATGTAAGTTCTTTTAATTTCGCGAAGGCGCAATTTTTCACTTAAAACTTGGTGGGTCAGATCATTTTTAGCAACTAGCATCAAGCCGCTAGTGTCTTTGTCTAAACGATGCACAATTCCGGGGCGAAAATCGCCGCTTGCCGAAGTGGATAATTTATTTTGATGAGTGAATAAAAGTGCATTCACCAAAGTGTTATCTTGGTTGCCGGCACCAGGGTGAACCGTTAGTCCGGCTGGTTTGTTGATTACTAATAAATCATCATCTTCAAAAATAATTTCGAAGGGAATTTCTTTGGCTTCTAAATGGCTGGTTTTGGGTGCGGCAATTTCGACCAAGAATTTTTGTCCTAATTTTGTTTTTTGTGATGCGGTAGAAATAACATGATTTTGCTCGTTAGAAATCAGTTTTTCATCTAAAAGATGCTGAATTTTTGTGCGATTAATTTCTGGTTTTATGTTAGAAAATTTTTCAGTTAAGAACTTATCCAACCTAACGCCCACTTCATTTTCTGTAACTGTAAATTCAAACTTTTCCATTCAATTCCTTAATATTTTATTTCAATAATTCGTGCGTCACTTCCTAATTTTTCATCAAATGAAAATGTAATTTCAAAACAATCTTTTCTTAAAAATTTCTCAGCAATTTCAGGCCATTCAATTAAACAAATGCCATTTTTTAAAGCGTCAAAAAAGCCAATATTTTCAAGCTCTTCCGCGCTTTTTAAGCGATATAAATCAAAGTGAAAAATTTCACCTTTTTTAGTATCATAAGAATAAACCAAATTGAAAGTGGGACTTAAAATTTCTGTCTCTTTTTCTTGCAAAGCATTGATAAAATGTTTGGCAAAAAAACTTTTCCCCGCGCCCAAAGTTCCTTTCAAAGCAATGATATTACCAATGCGCACTTTACTTGCCATTTCTTTGGCAAACTCAATCATTTGTTTTTTGTTTTCTAGAATCTTTTTCATAGATTGGACGAAATTGCCGATAATTTTATTTAAAGATCAAACACAGTTTCAATCGGCACATGATCAGAAGGCTGAGTTGTTGTACGAAAATCTTTGTAAATATTCATCGATTTGATGTGATTTTTTAAATTTGGTGTGGCCCAAATATGATCAAGTCGGCGGCCTTTATTGGCGCCAAGCGGGTCGGCAGCGCGATAACTCCACCAGCTGTAAAGTTTTTCTTTTTCATCAACGAAACTTCTGTGAGTGTCAATCCAGTCTAAAGTTTTTTGCAAATTTGTCATTTTTCCAACTTCAATTGGCGTGTGCGAAACAATTTTTAAAAGTTGTTTATGAGACCAAACATCATGTTCAAGAGGCGCAATATTCATGTCGCCCAAAATGATAATTTTTTCATTTTTTTGTGGCGCAAAATAATCACTCATCCAATCGATAAATTTTAGTTTGTGATCGAATTTATCATTCAGCGCCACATCAGGAATATCGCCGCCCGCCGGCACATAAAAATTATGCAAAACTACATCGCCAATCTTGGTTTCAAATGTAGCGCAAATGTGGCGTTTGTGAGTGTAATTGAGAATGTCAATGGCCTTAGAATTTTTGAGAGGAAATTTAGAAATTATCGCCACGCCATTGTAAGATTTTTCACCAGAAAATTCGACAAAATCATAACCCAAAGATTTTACTTCTAAAAGCGGAAAATCGGCATCTTGAACTTTGGTTTCTTGCAAACAAATAATGTCGGGATTGGCCTCCAACACTAGCTTTTTTAATAGCGGCAAACGCAGGCGCAGAGAATTAATATTCCAAGAAACTATTTTCATTATTCAATTTCATAAGTGATGGAAACTGAAGAAGTGATTTTTTCTTCACCAGATTCTAGTTGAGGTGTGACGGCTTTTGTATCCATTGCTGCGGCTCTTGCCATCATCATGCGAGGTCTAGCAAAACCATTAAAATCTTCGTTGAAATTAATGATTTTTTTCAAAGTTACGCCAAGATTTTTTGCAGTTGAAGCGGCTTCAATTTTTACTTTAGCAATTGCTTTAGCTTGGGCTTGTGATTTTAAAGCTTCGTAATTTTCAATTGCAAAATTCGGGCCACTTACTTCCGTAACCTCGAGTTCCGCAAGTTCGCTTAAAATTTCACCAGCTTTTCCCAGATCACGCAATTTTAGCGAGATATTTTGCGTGGCTTCATAACCTTTCAAAACTTGAGTGCCAGATGGGCAAACGCCTTTTACACAAGGTTTTGTTTCATAATCATATTGCGGCGCAGTGCGATAATCGGTGGTTTGAATGTCGCGGCTTTCAATTAATTTTTGGCTGAATAATTCTAAAACTTTATTGGTTTTCTTAGTCATTTCTTGCTGCGCTAAAAATACAGTTTTAGCTTCTTTACGCACCGTGATTGAGAAATTGGCAATATCAGGTTTAGCAGAAATTTCGGCAGAAGCGCGAAAAGAAATGCTGTGCGCAGGGCCGTGTGGCATTAATTGGCAGCCTGTGATAAAAACTAATGCGATTAAAGCTAAGTTAGATTTTTTCATAAAATTTAAATTTTAGTTAATAACTGTTGGCCCGCGCGGATTCGAAACCACCTGAAGGTTCCTTCTGTGAAGCAAAAACACGGCAAGAACCTTAAGTTGGTTTCGACTCCGCGTGGGCCACAGGTTTTTAAGAATGACTAAGATTTCCCTTCTCTAATCTCTAACCTTGGAAAAACTCCCTTCGGCTCATTAATTTCATGACCCGCTTTTAAAGCAAAATCACTATTTAAATGTTTAAGTTCGCGATGTTTTTCATCGATATTTAGAATATCTAAAATTTTTGGTGCAAGCTTTGGCAAGAAAGGTTGCAGCGCAATTCCAATATATCTCAAACATTCAGCAATTGTGGATAAAACCAAATTCATTTCTTCAATGCGATGTTCTTTTTTCAAATTCCACGGCGCTTTTTGATCAACAAAAAGATTACAAGCGCGAGCAAAAATTATGATTTTTTCTAAAGCCTGATCGAAAGCAAATTTATCCATTTCGACATTGATTTGGTCTTTTAAGGCGCAGGCTTTTTCAAGCAATTCTTTGGCTTCGTCGTAATAAGAAATATTAACAATTTTTTTGTCATTATTTTTATAAATCATCGACAAAATTCTCTGAGTTAAATTACCAATATTATTTGCAAGTTCAGCGTTAACGCGAGTGATCAAATTCTTGCGGTTGTAATCGCCATCATTGCCAAAAGGAACTTCACGAAGTAAGAAATATTTGAAATAATCTACGGCAGTTTCAGCGTCGCAGCCAAAAGATTGAATCCATTCTAATTCTTTGTAAGGATCAATTACATTGCCCACCGATTTAGAAATTTTCTGACCTTCGTTAGTCCACCAGCCATGAGCAAAAACTTTGTTTGGAAGTGGAATTTGCGCCGCCATTAAAAAGGCTGGCCAGTAAACAGCGTGAAAACGCAAAATATCTTTGCCCACAATGTGAACTGGAGAATCAATCGTGTCGCACCAAAATCTTTGAATTATTTGTGAATTTTCATCAGGAAATCCAAGGGCTGAAATGTAGTTGGTAAGAGCATCTAGCCACACATACATCACATGTTTTTCGTCACCTGGAACTTTCACGCCCCAAGAAAAAGAAGTGCGCGAAATTGATAAATCGCGAAGTGCGCCTTTCACATAATCTTTGCCGCCGCGTACAAAAGACAAAACTTCATTGCGTTTAGATTCAGGCTGCACGAAGTCTGGAACCGCGTCGTAAAGTGCTAATAATTTATCTTGAAATGCAGAAAGTTTGAAAAAATAACTTTCTTCTTTATGCCATTCAACTTCAGCACCTGTTGGTGCTTTGCCATTTACGAGTTCATCTTCAGCGTAAAAAGCTTCATCGCGAACCGCGTACCAACCTTCGTAAGTGCTTTTGTAAATCCAGCCATTTTTTTCTAAAATTCGCCAAAATTCTTGCGCGCATTTTTTGTGGCGCTCTTCAGTTGTTCTAATGAAATCGTCATTTGAAAGATTTAAATCTTTCACCAAATCGCTAAATTTTACAGAAATTTCATCGCAAAATTCTTGCGGAGTTTTGCCTCGCAAAAGTGCCGATTTTTCAACCTTTTGGCCATGTTCATCAGTGCCAGTTAAAAATCTTACATCAAAGCCATCAAGCCTTTTAAATCTTGCTGCCACATCGCAAGCAATTGAAGTGTAGGCGTGGCCAATATGAGGAACATCATTCACATAATAAATTGGTGAAGTGACATAAAAATTTTTAAAGTTCATTTTCGTAACTTGTGTTTTGAATTGTGATTGTTAATTTGTGCGACCTTGATTTTAGGCGCTCGAAGAAGAGTAAAGCAGTCTCTAAAATATCTCCGAATAAATCAAATTAAATTTACCCCAAGATGTCATTTACACAAAAACTTGAAGGCCTTGTTACTAAACATGCTGAGTTAGAAAAAAGATTGGAAGACCCTTCTGCTTTAGGCAATGATTACGCCCGAGTTTCTAAAGAACATTCAGATTTAGTTCCAATTGTTGAGCTGATTAATATTTACAAAAAAAATACTCAAGACATCAAGGATGTTACTGAAATGCTTGCTTCTGGTGGTTTGGACAAGGACATGAAAGACATGCTAGATCAAGAAAAATTTGATTTAGAACATAAAATTCCACAGCTAGAAGAAGAAATTAAAATGTCTCTTTTGCCAAAAGATGCGGCTGATGAAAAGAACGCAATTCTTGAAGTGCGCGCAGGAACTGGAGGGGAAGAAGCAGCTCTTTTTGCCCAAAGACTTTTCGCGATGTATCAAAAATATGCTGAAAAAAATCGTTGGAAATTTGAGATCTTGTCAATTTCTGACACTGGACTTGGAGGATACAAAGATGCCTCTGCAACCATTACGGGACGCGGCGTTTTCGCGCGTTTGAAATTTGAATCTGGGGTGCATCGCGTTCAAAGAGTTCCTGAAACTGAAAATCAAGGCCGAGTTCACACCTCAGCTGCAACAGTTGCCGTGCTTCCTGAAGCTGAAGAAGTGGATATTAAAATTGAAGAAAAAGATTTGCGAATTGATGTTTTCCGCTCATCAGGCCCTGGTGGTCAATCGGTTAACACAACAGACTCGGCAGTGCGAATTGTTCACATTCCAACTGGCGTTACGGTTTCAATGCAAGATGAAAAATCCCAAATTAAAAACCGTGAAAAAGCCATGAAAGTCTTGCGCTCAAGACTTTATGAAGCTGAAAGAGATCGCATCGACAAAGAAATTTCGGCTAATAGAAAAGAACAAATTGGCAGTGGTGACAGAAGCGAAAGAATTAGAACCTATAACTTTCCGCAAAGCCGCGTTACCGATCATCGCATCAACCTCACAAGTTACCGCATTGACGACATTATGCTTGGTGAATTAGACGAGTTTATAAACGCCCTGACCGCCGATGATCGCGCCCGCAAATTATCCGAAAGTGAGTAAAAATTTAGCAGTTTTTCACGAAACCGGTTCAAGTTAGAAGTGGCGTAAATCATAATTCTGGCGTTTTTGTGCGGCGTTTTTAGTTTATTTGTGTCCACTTGGCTTCCGCCAGAATTACAAATTAAGATCAATAATTTATGCCCCAGTCCAAACCAAAACTTTTTCACGGTACACCTTTAAATATTTCTAATTCTTTAGAATTGCCCGAAAAAGAATCACATCCCGGTTCGGGTCGCGTTATTTTTGCTACACCAGATATAATGTGCGCCATAGCCTACTCTTTGAAAGCGGAATATAGCGGAAATGATAAAGCGCAAATGGATGGCTTAAAAATTTTTACCGGCGAAAAAAAACCGCCAATTGCAATATTTGCCACTAGGGAAGGAGATATTGTAGAAAAGTTTGAAAAACTTGGTTGCGGATTTTTGCTCGAAATAGAGAATAAAGATTTTATTCCATTCGACCCCAACGCCGAAACTTGCGAATGGAAATCAGAACAGCCCGCTCAAATAAAATCAAAGCACCAAATTTCTTCAAATGATGCCATGAAATTTGGGGTTCAGGTATTTTTAATCAAAAATACTGAAGCATATTATGCCGCTTCTCGAGATGAAAGAAGCGATCTTAAGAATGCCGTTGAAAAAGGATTGCTAATCCATCTTAATCGCGAAAAAGATTTAAACCCACTTAATTTAGAAAATAATTTACTTGAAGACAGAAGCTTTATCGACAATCCAAATTCAATTCTAGAACCGCCTTCCTTAACACCCAAGTCTCAACCTAAAGCTCTAAATCTAGCATCCAGTAATTTTGCTGAATATGGCAATCCAATATTGATTCATTAGAAAGGTAAATGCGAACTTACCTGAAATTGCTGGAAAAATAACTTATATCAAGTCTGTTGCAAATCAAAATTGATGAAAGAAAATTACAGCAAGCAATTGGCTCGCCTCCACCAAATTTTTCACGCGCGGCAAAGGAATTAAATATTGACGAAGATAAGTTGCGTGGGGCTTTTGAAAGAGCGCGGAAGTCGGGCGGGAGTGAATAGCCATCAATATTATTTCCGTCATCCTTGAGGCGCAGCCTCGAGGATCTCTTGAGTTTTGGCTTAGAGTTTAAGACGCCTGAGATCCTCGAGGCTGCGCCTCAAGGATGACGAATCTTTGTAGAGAATTCAAAAAATATCCGCCGCTAAAATGGTTTTTTCACCATCTTTTGTTTTTAAAATTAAATTTCCTTCCCCATCCAAATCTGCAAAAATTCCGCTAATTTGCTCGCCATTATTTTTCACAGAAATTTCTTCTCTCAAGCGATAAGACTTTTGCAGCCAAAGTTTTCGCACTCCATCAAATCCGTAAGCCAGCCAATTTTCGTAAATTTTTTCAAATTCATTTAAGAATTTTTTAAGAACATCTTGCGCTGTTAATTCAATTCCAAATTCTTTTAAATTGTTTGCTGGGAAAATTGTTGAATCAGGGTTTGAAGCAATATTCAAACCAATTCCCAGAATCACAAATTCACAATTTTGCCCAGAAATTTTGCTTTCTAAAAGCAAGCCCGCAACTTTTTTCCCATCAATTAAAAGATCATTTGGCCATTTATTTTGAACTTTTTGATTTGCCACCAATCCTTCAACCATCAATCTCAAAGCCGTGATTGCTACAAAAGAAATTTGCGGAATTTTCTGCGCTGAAATTTTTGGTTGTAGAATTAATGAGAAATAAAGATTGCCCACAGGAGAAGTCCAAACCCTTGATTCGCGGCCTTTTCCAGCGCTTTGAGAATCAGCTAAAATGATTTCGCCATCAAAAAGTTTTTTTGACTGCGCCATTTCAAAAGCAGTTTTGTTGCTGCTTTCAAGTTCGGGAAATTGGTGAATATTGAAGTTTTTGTGAGTCCAGTTTTTCATCTAACAAAAGTAAAATTTAATTCATCCGACATCTCCTTGGCAAAAGCATATCTCTCAATTTTAAAACCCCTCAAATCTTTCGGATCAGAAATTTTGTTCCTAATAATAAAATTCGCCATCAGCCCGCGAGCCTTCTTGGCGTGTATTCCAACAATCTTGTAAACTTCACCTTTTTTCTCTTTGAAAATAATATTAATAATTTTCACCGAGATTTTTTTGGGATTCACCGTGCTGAAATATTCTTCTGACGCCAAATTCACAATGCACTTTGCTTTGCTTTCTTGAGCTTCCAAATCCAGCATTTGCGAAATTTTATCTCCCCAAAAATCATAAAGATTTTTCATCTTCAAATTATTCTCAAAAACTGTTTTTTTAAAATCAGTTCCCATTTCCAAACGATAAGGCTGCATCAAATCTAGCGGCTTTAAAAGTCCGTAAAAACCTGATAAAATTCTTAAATTTTTCTGAGCAAATTTAAAATCTGCCGCCTCAAATTTATCTGTTTCTATTGGCCCATAAACATCGCCGTCAAAAACCAATAAAGCTTGTTTAGAATTTTCTAAATCAAATTTTGGTGAAAATTTTTGGAATCTTTCAAAATTCAATTCCGCCAATTTTTTACTAATTCCCATCAATTTTTCTAAATCAGAAACAGAGAATTTTTTAAGCTGCAAAGATAATTTTTCTGTCTCTTTAGCAAATGCCGGAAGAGTGAAATTTTTGTGATTCAAACCTGAATCAAAATCAAGTGATTTAGCGGGAGAAAGGAGGATTAGCACGGATAATTTCTTGCTTTTAATTTTGCGGATAAGTTAAATGTCGAGATTCCACTCTTATTCTTAAAGTTCAAACAATTTTCAAAATGACAATACAAGAATTACCGCTAATGCGCAAAGCAACTGCTGTTTGGTTGGTTGAAAATACTTCACTTACTTTCTTGCAAATCGCTAAATTTTGCGGCCTTCACGAGTTAGAAGTTCAAGGCATTGCTGACGGCGATGTGGCTTCGGGAATTATCGGCCAAAATCCATTTTTATCAGCTCAACTTACTCGCGAAGAAATCGAAAGATGCGAAAAAGATCCAGAAGCGTTTTTAGCTTTAAACAGATCTGTTTCGAGTGATGTAAAAACTGTTGGCAAAAAAGTTGGCAAATATACTCCAATCGCCAGAAGACAAGACAAACCAGATGGTATTGTTTATTTGTTAAAATATTACCCAGATATCACTAATAATCAGATCAAAAAATTGGTTGGTACAACTGATAAAATGATCGATTCAATTAGAGATCGCAGCCATTGGAACATGAAAAACATCAAACCAAGAGATGTGGTTTTGCTTGGTCTTTGCAGTCAATCTCAGTTCAACGATGTTTTACAAGCTAAGGTTTTGGAAAAAGAAGACGAAAAACCAAAGAAAAAAAAGAAAGTTACTAAAACCACCAAAGTTGCAAAAACTGCAAAATAATAAATTTCCACTTCCGCTCTAAATCTAGGGCGGAAACTCATTTTTAGAGGTTGATCCATGGCATTAGAAATCGGAAAATCTGCACCATCATTCACTTTATTCAGCGACGAAGGCGAAATCTCTTTATCAGATTTAAAAGGCCAAAATGTTGTTTTATATTTTTACCCAAAAGATGACACTCCAGGTTGTACAATTGAAGCTCAAGACTTCACCAAAAAATCTAAAGAATTTGAAAAGAAAAATTGTGTAATTTTAGGAGTTTCGCAAGACAGCGTTAAAAGCCATTGTAAATTCATCGAAAAATATAAATTATCCTTCAATTTGCTTGCAGATGTAGATGGCGAAGTTTGTAAAAAATATGAAGTGATTAAAGAAAAATCGATGTTTGGCAAAAAATATATGGGCATCGACAGAACAACTTTCTTAATCGATAGCTTTGGTAAAATTTCTCAAATTTGGAATAGCGTAAAAGTTAATGGCCATGTTGAGGAAGTTTTGGCAGCATTAAACGAGATCAAAAAATAATCTTGATTTTTGCTATTCAAATATATAGGTTGCCCGCTCTTTTGATATGGTCAGGTCTAAGAATTTAGGATCTGATATATCTGCAAATTATGCGTTGAAGTTTCCCCGTAAGTTTATCTGACTGGTTCTTAGCGTTGTTAAAGATCTATTTTGATCTCCCTTATTTATAAAAATTTCGTAGGATTGTCCATGACAGGTATCATTTTGAAAGCTGAAAAAAGAGAAGTATTGGGTACTTCTGAAGCAAGAAAAATTAAAAGAGCTGGTAAAATCCCAGCTGTTATTTATGCAAAAGACGGCAATATCAACTTAAATATTGATGCTAAAGAATTTGAATTCGAATATTTCAAAGGAAATAGCCAATCTACAGTTGTTGAGCTAGAGCTTGATGGTAAAAAAATCAAAGTTATCGCTCACAAAATTGATCTTGATCCAGTTTCAGATCGTCCAGTTCATGTTGATTTCTTAAACTGCGCAGATGCAAAAGTAATCAAAGCTCAACCAAAATTGAACTTCATCAACCAAGATAAATCTACTGGTATCAAAAGAGGTGGTTTCTTGCATGTTGTTCTTAGAAAAGTTTCAGTTGTTTGTGACAACGAATCTTGTGTTCCTGAAAGCATCAATATCGACATCGCTCCAATGCATGTTGGACAAAAAATCAGAGGTTCTGATCTAGTTCTTCCAGCCGGTGTTAAATTAGCAAAAAATCCTTCATTCTTAATCGCCAGTATCATTGGTAGAGTTAGTAAAGAAGATGAAGCGCCAGCAGGCGCTCCAGCAGCTGGCGCAGCTCCAGCAGCAGCAAAAGCTCCAGCAGCAAAAGCTGACAAAAAATAATTTTACTGAAATTGGTAAAGATTTAAAAAAGGGAGGCCAAGTTTTGAAAAAAACTGGCCTCCTTTTTTATTGGAATTTTTTAAATAGCGCGCCATTGTAATTTTCATCTCCAATAAATTAAAAAAACCATGAATAGAAAAAATCTCTGCAAAAACTTTGTCATTCTTCTTTCTTCCCTCTCTTTAATTTCTTGCTCTAGTTACAAACCAATTCTCGATCAAAATGATCAATATTTGCGAGTGGGCGAGGCTCAAGCTCAAATTGATTCAGATGCTTGTGTAAAAGAAGGCGATGAATATTTGAAAAAATATAAACAAGAAAGAGTGGTTAAAGAAGCCGCGAGAAAAGCTGTGATTGGCACAGTAATTGGTGGCGCTTTTGGTTTGGTTTTTGGAAATAATACTAAATCTATTGTGAGGGGACTTGCTTTGGGCACAGTAATTGGTGCGGCAACAGGCGCAATTGGTGCGGCGGGCGAAGGCACAATTACTCCTGATCAAGTTAAGCAAAGATATGTGAATAATTGTTTAAACAGAAAAGGATATTCAGTGATTGGTTGGCATTAATTTTTTGTTTGTCATTTCTAGCGTAAGCGAGAAATCTAATTAGTTTATCCGTCAAAGCCTCATGAGATTTCTCGCTTACGCTCGAAATGACATAGGGGTCTCGAAATGACAGGGGGGTCTCGAAATGACAGAGGGTTTTAGATAATCTTAATTTTCCAAAATATGAAAAACTTTTCTCCAAAAATTTTAGTAGTGGGCACAGGCGCAATTGGAAGTCTTTATGGCGCTAAGTTGGCGCAAGCGGGGGCCGAAGTTTCTGTGCTTTGTCGTTCAGATTATGAAGTAGTGAAGAAACAAGGAATCTCGGTTAAAAGCCATTGGGGAGATTTGCATTTTACGCCAAAAGAAGTTCTGCGCGAAGTTTCAGAATATAAAGAAAAAGCCGATTTTATTTTAGTGGCAACCAAAGTTTTGCCAGATGTTTCCGTGCCTTATTTGATCAGTCCAGCAATGTCTCAAAACACTTCTGTCATTCTTATTCAAAATGGAATTTTTATTGAAAAAGAAATTGCCGAAGCTTTTCCAAATAATAATTTAATCAGCGCAATTGCTTTTGTGGATGTGATTAAAGATGGCGCTGGATCAATCATTCACGCAGGTGACGGCCGTTTAACTTTTGGCAATTACAGAAATCCTAATGCTGAAAAAATTGAGCAGTTAATTGCTTTATGCAACAAGGTTGAGATTCCTTGTAAATATGTTGAGGATATTCAATTAGAGCGCTGGAAAAAACTTTTATGGAATGCCTCTTTCAACCCAATTTCAGTGATAGCTGGCGGGCTTAATACCAAAGAAATTTTGGATAATATCTTAGTCAAAAATTTAGTCAGAGATGTGATGTATGAAGTGGCGCTTTTAGCCAAAGCCCAAGGTTATGAAATTTCTACTGATTTTATTCACGACACAATTTCTTTAACTCACACCAGAAAATCGCCAGCCAGAACCAGCATGTTGCTAGATTTTGAAGCGGGAAGAAAAATGGAAGTTGGAGCAATTTTAGGAAATGTTTTAGAATTTGCCAAAGAGAAATCTATCGCAACTCCTTATCTATCGAGTCTTCACGCGCTTATTTCTTGTTATTAACTTAAATTTTAAAAAATATAAAAAATATTTACAGCGGCAGTCCATGGGAAAAAGAAGTGGCTTATTGTCGCGCTAAAAAAGCTGGTAATTTGGTGAATAAGGATTTGCTGGTGGAAATTGAAGTGGATGCGGTTTTGTTGTAGAAAATCTTAATTGCTCATCATCCTTGGTTAGTAAGACCGAGGATCTAAGGAGTTAGGAGTTTAAACTCATGAGATCCTTGGCCTCTTTGAAGCCAAGGATGACGGTAATTACGACTGATTCGTCATATCAAAATCCACCTTCGATTCCACTTTCACACCACCATCAAAATACTGAATGCCCACCCCGCCTTTTTCAGAATCATTGAAATAAATATGCGAAGACGAAACCACTCCTGACATTAAATCCCAAGTCGGATCGACATCAATCCAAGCGCCATTGTAATAAATCATATTCCAAGCATGTCCGCGACAATCCTGATATTCGCCACAAGCAGCGCCATCAACTATTAATGACGGAATTAGAGCAACTCTCGCCAAAGCATTAAAAAGCCGCGCATATTCGGTGCAAACGCCAGCGCGGCTTTGCAGAATTTCTCTAATTCCTGAAAGTCGGCCAATATATCTCAAATCATATTTAATATAATCATTAACAAAGGCGCCAATCTTGGCGTAAAGGGGCAGGCGCTGATATTTTGGATCTCGTTTTATTTGATCTAAAATTGGCGTAAGAATAGTTAATTCATCTTTAGTAACGCTTAGATAATTATTGGGATTACGCGTGATTAGAGTGCGATTAACTGCGCCCACAGAAATTCGTGCTTTATTCTTAATCAAAATCTCTTTGTTGGCAGTATCATATTTAACAGTTTTCAATTCGCCCGCGATGCTTTGATCTAAAGGAACTGCACTTGATGTAGCAATTTCATTTTCCACTTTCTGGCCACCATTTTGAAAATAAGTAGGCATGGTAATTATCAGCTTATTTAAGGGTTGCGGCGCACTAACTTTAATCTTCAAAGCCACATCCCAAACACTTTGGGTGGCAGTTAATTTTATCACTTCACGCACGCCATCTTTAGGCACAATATTTTGATAAATAAAGCTGCTGCCATTTTTGGTGATATTGGGATTTAGAGTTGCCGATTCCAAATATCCGGGAAAATTAATCACTACTTTGACATTAGCCCCAACTGCAAAACTCGGAATGCTGATTGCCTCTTGTCGTAGGAATTTATTGATCTTGTCATATTTCTCTTCGTAAGTGAAATAGAGAGAAAAATTGCTGTTATTCGTTTTATTCTTGGGAAATTTCACGCTCAAAGAATTTCCAGAAAATGTGTAATCGGCAAAATTACTATCGCAAATTACTTGGATAATTTTCATATCGCGCGATGGATCAAAAATAATCGAAAATGAAGTGATAATTTCATTGGCTGAAATCCCGCTTACTTTGCCTTGAACCGTTATTGACGAGCTTTTGCCATCGGCATTTAAATGAGTGTTTTCGTTCCAATTAGTGATTGCAATATTGTCTGCAAAGGCTGAAGAGGAGAATAAAAAAAACAGCAAAATTGCTGCTTTTGCGCAATTCACTAATTTGTTTAGTTTGGACATTTTTCAGAATTGTTTATTGTGATATGCCTGAATTTCTAAGTTAGAAATTTGTTAAATTGAAGTTTTTAAAAATGCCTGAAGAAATTGTCTTGATCCAATAGCATCTTCACCCAAAATTATATCACCATAAATGCAACGAAGGTCATAAAAAATGTTTGGTGAAAAATCATAATCTTTATAAATAACGCGATATGACAAAAGTTATACCGATAGATACAGAGGATTCTCAAATTCCAAACAATCCCACAGAAGCCGACCAAAATCACGAAGAAAAATCTTCTAGTAAAACATTTCAAATACACAGAATAACCAATAGTGCTTTTGGTGCGTGCTATGATGATATGAAAAGTTTATCTGGAGAAATAGAAAAGAGATATGCTGATGCGAAGTCATTCGTGCCCGATTCTTTTGAGCCCAAGCTTGAGAAATTCATCTCCCAGAACTCAGATTTTTATAAAGGCCTTGAGGTTGACGAAAAAGATAATGATTTTGAAGGGTTTAGAATCACTCCAGAAAATACCCACGAGGTTGAGCGTATTATCGGCGATATGATAAATATCATGAGAGATCCTAAGGCCATATTTAAATATTTAAAAAATCTTGATAATGATGTTGGTAATGAAGCTGCTAAGCGCGGCATAACTCTTTCTGACAATTCTCCACAATATTTAATTTGCGGAGCGGGAAATTTTATTCCAGGTCCATGTCCGCAAGGATATAGACCTTTAAGAAAAGAAAAAATTCTTAATGAGTTGTTGTTGGAAAGAGAAAGACAACATGGATTTAATTTGGACGGAGTTGCTTTATTTGCAGGATTTGTTGATCCAGAAGATGCCGATAAATTTGTTAAAGAGGGTAATCTTTTTTCGGAAGATGAACAATTAGGCAAATTGCTTCTTCATGGTAAATATTCTCACAGGTTATTTTTTGAAATAATGAGGCAAGCTGTAGAATCTGATGATTTAGATTTGCATGTTGATGGTCAAAAATTAAGTCAAAAGCAGCTATTACAAATTTTAATTTCTACAAAAGTTAACTCTCCTGACGGCAAACAAAGTTCTTGGGCCGCAGTGCTTGATTCTATTGATGATAATATTGAGATTGTTCGCGAAGCAGCTGGCAATAGAAGGCAAGCCATTCTAGATCCCGATAACTATAACTTTAGCTGTAGATCGCCTTTTGTTTTGAAATCTCTAATTACTTGTTTTGGTAAGGATGAATTGCCAAACCTAACAAGCTATTTGCTCGATAGTTATTATAAACAGCTTATCCAACTTGCAGATCGAGTAAAGGAATCTGGCGAAGGTTCTGTTGCAAAAATTCCTCATGAATTTATCGCTCATAATTGCCTGGAGGCCATGACAACTGGCAGATGTATTTTTCTGGGAGATGTTGGAGAGAATTTTGCTTTTCAAGGAAATAAGGAGAAGAGAACTGAAAAAACCGCACCTTTTAGTGATAAATTTTCTGAAAATATTAGAAGAAAAATTGATAATCCCAAGCCTGTTGCATCTCACTATTACGATTCGATGGAAGAATATTTGAAAGAAAAAAAAGGAATGAATAGTGAGGTTGCTAAAGATATTGTAGATTCCGAATTGTTAGGATCTGAGGTGAGTGGGCAAAGATCTGCAAGAATAGATAGCATTAATCAAATTTCAGCAGGAGATGTTGTAGATTCCGAATTTGTAGGATCTGCGGCGAGTAGTCCAAAATCTGCAAGAATAGATAGCATTAATAAAATTTTACCAGGCTGCTGTGTTATTCAGTAATTAAAAAGATGTGCAAATTTATCAAATTCTGATGTCCAAGCAGAATTTCATTTGCTTCTTCAAAGCTGGTTTCTTTTGCTGGCTTTTGAATAAAAAATTATCGAATTTTCTTTAAAATCTTTTCTCCCATCCACATCAGAAATACCAAAGAGTGGCAGCATCTGGGTTTTTTTGAATATTCTCTTCCAGATATAATAAATCTTTGTAGGCCAGATTTTCAATTTGGGGCTGTAGAAGATGGCACTGTCGCAAACCAACTACCAAACCCCCTCTAAAATCCACTCATTTTTCTGAATTATTTTCTTGTTATTAGTGGTGGTTACAGCTAGTGTTTTCTAGCTCTCTCGACTGACTTGTCTTTTGTAAATCAGCCGGCTTTTTAACAAGAATTTAACAAAGATCAGCATGTCATTCGAACTAAAGCAAATTGAAATGGTCTGTTTGGAAGATTTGGTTTCTTCCACTCACATCTACCGCAAGTTTCTGAATTTGTGGAATTTGGATTCGGTGCGATTGGAGCTAGAGAAGTTGGAAGCTGAATCTGATTACAAAGGCTACGGAATGTTTCGCATCTTCTTGTGCTTGTTGTTGCAGTTTCTTGAAGATTTAAGTGATCGTGAACTTGAGAGATTTATCTGCGAGAACAACGCAGCTCGATGGTTTTGTGGTTTTGATTTAACTGCAAAAACTCCCGATCATTCTGTATTTGGCAGAGTTAGAAGCAGAATCGGCACCAACAAACTTTCTAAAATATTTTCTCTTCTTCGTGATCAGCTAAAATCTCAAGGCTACATGAGCGAAGTATTCACCTTCGTTGACTCCACACATCTCATCTCAAAA
>CAMCME010000016.1 GCA_945875925.1 Rickettsia typhi
GGTTCAAGCTTCCACAAGGTTTGGAATTTTCTGTAAATGTGGCTAGTTGGAACTAAATCTTCCAAACAGATCATTTCCATTTGTTTCGGTTCGAATGACATAAAGTTTTGCGCTAGATTCTTGTTAAAAACTACTTATTTAGAAAGATAAAAAGCGCCAAGAGCGCTAGATAACACTAGCTTCAAATGCTTTTAATAACAAGAAAAATAATCGAAAAACTTAACGAAATTTAGATGGATTGGGTTGGGTTGGTGGATTTGCGACAGTCCCATTTTGGCTTTGCGGTAAAAAGTTTTTTGCAATTTCTGAATCAGGAACTGGCTTGCAATTTTCACTCTACGCAATGTTGGGAATCATTGTGGGATTGCGTGAAGGAATTGAAATTAATATTATCGTATTATCATTCGGAATTGATTTTCTTCGCCCAGCATTAAAGCTCCCAATGGTGGGAAGATTTGGAATGAGAAAATAAATCGAGAATTTTTTTTAAGAAAAGTGGCGGCAGAAATTGACACAGTGAGAGTCAGAATAAAAAAAATCTGTAAAATTCTTTATTTATTAAAATTAGATATTTATAAATCGCGCCTTCGCTAAAATTTAGCTCTTTAAAATCTTTAGAAAACAAGGCATCAATGACTGAAACTGTTAAAATTATTTTCGTTTGTAAGGGGGGGAAAAAAGAATTCCAAGTTCCCGTAGGCACCACAGTTTTAGAAGCTGCGCATAATAACGACATCGACTTAGAAGGCGCTTGTGAAGGCTCTCTTGCTTGTTCTACTTGTCATGTAGTGGTTGAGGAAAGCTTCTATACAAAATTAGAAGCTCCAACTGAAGATGAAGAAGATATGCTTGATTTAGCTTTTGGTTTAACTCCAACTTCTAGATTGGGCTGCCAAATTATTATGAGTAAAGAGTTAGACGGTCTTACCCTTGTGGTTCCGAGCGAAACTCGCAATGTTTCAATTAACAACTAAAAAATCCTAAATATGAGCAGAAGTTTTGTAATCAAATCGGCAATTGTCCTAGTAGTTTTGGTTTTAGTTCACAGTGTTTTCTGGTTCTTTAAAGCTGGACAACTTGAAAAGCAGGTAAATAATTTTATCAGCGAAAATAGTTCTCATATTTCTACTGGAGAACCAGTCGCAGTCTCAGGATTTCCACTATCTCAAAAAGTTACAATCAAAGACCTTAAATTCAGCATTCCAGGTCCGTCAATCAGCAAATATCAAACTACAGTAAAACATTTAGAAGCTCATGCTGGTATTTTCAGCGGCAACTTCACGATTGTTCTACTTGATCAAACTACAGTTCGAGATGCAGAAGCTAACATTTCAGGAGTTGTTGAATTTGCTAAAGATCCTGAAATCAGCTTAGTTGTTGCTGAGGGAGCGATTTCAAAATTCCTTTACCAAGACGGTGGTTTCAAAGTTGTAGATGCTGAGAAAAACATTATCTATAGCGCTTCTAGCACCATGTTTTCTTTCGAATCGGTTGCAGAAGAGGGAAAAGTCAAAAACAAAATCACTGCCAACATCAAAGACATGGAAGGCTTTGAGGTGTTAAGTGTTTATAAAAATTATTCAGAAAAGAAAATTATCGACGGAATTAAAACTGGCGAAATTTCGGTTGGAAGCGCTAGCGCAACTTCAAGTGATGTAGCTGCAGCAGTTACTCCAGGCGCTCTTTCTCCAAATGCAGCTCCAGCAACTCCAGCAGCTGTTGAGGCTGTTGCAGCTGAAACAACTGACACTATGAAAACTGCGGACATGAAAGATGGTAAAGTTGTTGCAGATGAGACTCAGCCAGCTGTAGCTGCTGAGGCTAAAGGTGATTCTAAGTCAGCTCCAACTCCAGCTATTCCGAATGACAATAACAAAAGCAATTTTGTTTTAGATATTGAATATGAGCTAGTTCCAAATTCTAACGAACAACAAGCTGCTCAAGTTCCAACTGATCCAACTCAAATCCAAGAAGTTCCTGCTCAATATAGCAAAGTTATCAAGCTCAATAATATTGAGCTTTATAACTCTCTTTACAAAATCTCTTTGAATGGCCAAATGAGCACATTCCAAGATGATGCTATGCCTTCAGGATCAGTTACTGTGAAAGTAGAAAAAGTTGATAATTTGATCGCTCACATTTCAGAAGGATTCAGCAAAATGCTTGATCAGAAAAAACCTGAAGCTGCGGCGGTTAATGATGTTCAGCCAGCAGTTGCCCCAGCTTCGGCTGATGCAGCGGTAGCTACAGTTTCTCCAACTCCAGCAGCTGTAGCTCCAGCTGATGCAGCGTCAGTTGTTGATGCTGTAAAAGTTGAAGATCCATATCAAAACTTCTTAAAAAGAGTTATTGCTAACTTGCCTGCAGTTTCAAAAGAGCTATCTCAAAAAAATCAATTGAGCCAAGGTGATGTGGCTGCTTTCGATGTTAGAAGAGAAAAAAATATTGAGTTTTTAATCAATGAAACTCCAGTTCGTGAAATTCTTGGAAAATTTTAATTAATGAAAATTTCTGAGATTTTAGCGCAAGCAAAAGATCAGTTAGAAAAATCGGGCGTGAGTAATAGTAAGTTAGATTCTCTAATTTTACTAACTCACGCCCTTTTAGTTTCTAAAGAGCATGTGATTTTTAATCCTGATTTAGAGTTGAACCAAGATCAGAAAAAAAGCTTTTTAAGCCTTGTTGAAAGAAGAAGTGCGCGTGAGCCAATAGCTCATATTATTGGTAAAAGGGAATTTTACGGTCGCGACTTTTTTGTTACTAAGGATGTGTTAGATCCGCGCCCCGATTCAGAAAGTTTGATTGAGCTGGTCTTGAAAAAATTTCCTAAAAAAAATCAAAAAATTAGAATTTTAGAAATTGGTTCGGGTTCGGGATGTTTAGTAATTACTTTGTTGAAGGAGTTGCCAATAGCGCAAGCAATTGCTTTAGATCTTAGTGAAAAGGCTTTGAAAATTTGTCAGAAAAATGCTGATTTTCAAGAAGTTCAAGATCGTTTGCAACTTATTAAATCGGATGTTTTTAGTGCTTTAAAAGAAAATGAAAAATTCGATTTAATCATTTCAAATCCGCCTTACATATCATCAAAAGAGATTGAAGAATTGCATCCAGAGGTAAAAATTTATGAGCCAAGAATGGCTTTAGATGGTGGGTTTGATGGTTTGGATTTTTATCGACAAATTGCTAATCAATCGCAGAATTTTTTAGCAGAAAATGCTAAAATAATTTTAGAAATTGGCTTTGGCCAAAGAGCAGATGTGGAGAAAATCTTTAATAAAGAAAATTATTTTCTTGAAGAGGTGAAACAAGATTTGGCTGGCGTTGAAAGAGCGCTATGTTTTCAAATAAGTTCTAAAAACATTAACGAAAAATAAAGTGATAATTGCTGAGAATATTTCAAAAATAAAATCTGAAATTCAGAAAATATCTGATAAAAAAATAGCCTTCGTGCCAACAATGGGGGCTTTACATGACGGGCATTTGGTTTTGGTAAAAAAAGCGCAAGAAATAGCTGATATTGTGGTGGTGAGCATCTTCGTAAATAAGGCGCAATTTAATGATCAAAATGATTATAAAAATTATCCGAGACAGAATTTAGAAGACTTAAAAAAACTTGAAAATACAGGCGTTGATTTGGTGTTTTTGCCAAATGAAGAAGAGATGTTTGCTGAGGATTTTGCCTTTAAAATTATTCCAACAAAATTAGTCGATTGTCTATGCGGAAGCTCGCGCCCTGGCCATTTCGATGGTGTGGCTTTAGTTGTGACCAAGCTGTTTAATATTGTAAAACCTGATATAGCAATTTTTGGCCAGAAAGATTTTCAGCAATTATCAATCATCAAAAAATTAGTCAGTGATTTAAATTTAGATGTAGAAATTTTTGCTCACGAAACTTTTAGAGAAAAAAGTGGCTTGGCAATGTCTTCACGAAATCAAAGATTGTCGAAAGATAATAAAATAAAGGCGGCGCAGATTTTTAAAATTTTATCTGAGATTAAAAATGAAGTCAAAAAAACCCCCAAAAATATAGACAAAATCTTATCAGAAAAAAGCCAAGAATTATTAAAAAACTCTTTTGAAAAAATTGATTATTTAGAAATTCGTGAAGAAAATAATCTCAAATTGATCAATGAATTTAATGATGAAAAGCCAGCTAGAATATTCATTGCAGTTTATTTGAGCGGCATTAGATTAATTGACAACTTACCTGTATAGAGCCTGTATTTTAAAGCTTTCTAGCGTTTTATTAAAAACTAATTTTTCTTCATATGATTTATATTATAGCTAGTAATGTCGGATTATCTTTAATGATGATTATAGTTTATGGCCGATATTCTCGTTTAAAAATAACTTCTAGTAAAGAAGTCGGCGAATTAAGAAAAAAAATTGATAAAATTGCTGAAGAAGAGCAAGTCGTAGAAAATAAATTTTTGCAACTTACCAAAGATGATGGAATTAAGGTGGAAGGATTGTTGCGGGAGATTGATGAACTTAGAAAAGACAAAGAAGTTGATATAAAATTAAAGCTAGAATTACAAAAACAACTTGAAATTGCTTTGCAAAAAGTTGAAGACACACAAAAGAGAATGGAAGATTGGAAAATGATTCAAGATGGCGTGATGAAAGATTCTAAAGAAGCAATTTTGCGTGTGGGAAATGATCTTTATAAAAAGCTCAGCGAAAGCCATAAATTGGAAGCTGAGACCAATAAAAATATGATTGGCAGGGTTATCAAAAGCTTTTCAGAAAATATTGAAAAATTAACTTCGAAATCGCCAAAAAATGATCCTGAAAAAGAATTTGCGGCATCCGAAAATCATGCAATTAAAATAGAATTGCCAGCAGCTAAATCGAATGTTGAGGATCCAGCTAAAAAAATATTATTAGATTTGGTGATGACCATGAAAGCCAGTGGCCACATGGTTAATAGAGATTATTTTGTGCCAACAAATTTTGATGAAGAAAAAGCCAGAATGTTGTTATGCGAAATGGTATTTTTGCATAATAACGCCATTTACATTTTTGACTTTAAGGGTTGTCATTATTTAGCGGAATATGATCACTTAAAATCTGAGAATAAAGCGGCAGCAGAGGAAGCTTTAAAACAAAAGCTCGATAAATATATCGACTACCTAAAAAATCCGAAATATCGTGAATCAATCTTAAAAGTTATGAGTTCAACTAAAGCTAAATTCGATAAGGTGATTATCGTTTTGGCCATTCCTTCAAAAGTTGAGCTGCAAATTGTAAAAGAAATTAGATATTACGAAAAGGCTCGCGAGGCTGAATTAGAAGTGTTTGATATTGATGTAATTAATAATCTTTTTTTATAAATGACTGACCAAATTAAATTGCCGCATATTTCTAAAAAAGCTCCTTTCAAAATTGATGTTGAGGCTGGTAAAAAATATTTCTGGTGTTCTTGCGGTCTGTCTGTGAATCAGCCATTTTGCGATGGATCTCACAAAGCCCATAAAAAAGAAGATGGCACCAGCCTAATGAAATCGGTGGTTTTTGAAGCTAGTGAGAATGCAACAATTCGTTTTTGCGGATGTAAACACAGCAAAACTGGCGTTATCTGCGACGGATCTCATAATTCCCTTTAAATGTCCAAAGAAAAAAAATCTCCCCGCGCTAATATTTCAGGACTTCTAGATCTTTGGCCTTTTTTTAGGCCTTATCTTAAAAGTATTTTGATAGCGTTTTTAGCCCTTCTGATTACTGCTGTGACAATCTTATTTTTCGGTAAAGCGATTAAATATATGATTGATTATGGTTTTTCTCAGCAAAATTCCTTGTTCCTGAATTTAGTTTTGTTGGCCTTCATTGCTGCCACAATAGTGATGGCGGTTGCTGGTTATTACAGATCTAGTTTGATCAATGCGGTTTCAGAAAAAGCCATCGCAGATTTGCGTAAAAAAGTTTATGCTCACACCATCAACATCTCGGCAGAGTTCTTTGAAGTATTCAGAACTGGCGATGTAATTTCGCGTCTCACGGTAGATACAACTTTGCTTTACAGCATCATCAGCAACAGCGTGTCCTTCTTGCTGCGCAACTTTGTGCTTTTCATTGGCGGAATCTGTTTTCTATTCTTCACCAGCCTTAAACTTACTATCATTTCTCTAGCGTTAATTCCGTTGGCCATTGCGCCAATCATCATAATGGGTCGTAAAATCAAAAAGCTTTCAAGCGAATCGCAAGAAGCCATGGCTTCAGTTGGAGCGCATATTGAAGAGACGATTAATGGCATAAAAACCATTCAATCTTATTTATGTGAAGAAAAAGAAATTAAGAATTTTTCTGAATTTGTTGATGATTCTTTGGATATTTCTTTGAAAAAAATTTCTCTTAGAGCAATTTTAGTTGCACTAGTAATTAGCTTTTCTTTCTGCGGAATCGCTGCTGTTTTATGGGTTGGCGGCCAAGATGTTTTGGTAGGTAAGATGAGTTCTGGTGACTTATCTTCTTTCATTTTTTATTCGGTCATCACCTCAACTTCTTTAGTGGCTTTAAGTCAAATTTCTGGTCAATTGCAAAGCGCTTCGGCGGCATCAGCGCGAATTTTCGATTTACTTAGGATTGAATCTCCCGTCAAAGAAAGTGAGATTTTGCAAGAATTTTTACCGCAAAAAGATGTTAGCATTTCTTTTGATAAGGTGAGTTTTTTTTATCCAAGTCGTAAAGATGTTGCTGTGTTAAAGAATTTCGATTTGCAAATAAAACCAGGTGAAAAAATTGCTATCATTGGATCAAGTGGAACTGGCAAAAGCACGGTTTTACAGCTGTTGTTGCGTTTTTATGATGTTAGCTCGGGCGCAATTTTGTTAAATGACATTGATATTAAATCGCTTTCTTTTGCTGATCTGCGTCATAATTTTTCTTATATTTCGCAAGATTGTTTTATTTTTTCGGGCACCGTTTTCGACAATATTGCTTATGTGGATAAAAATATAACTGAAGCGCAAGTTCAGAGAATTATTGACGAAAATTCTGCACTACATTTTATCAATAATTTACCACAAAAACTTCACAGTTTTGTGGGCGAAAAAGGTATTAAATTATCGGGCGGAGAAAGACAAAGAATTGCCATCGCGCGCGCTATTATCAAGGATTCTCCAATTTTGCTTTTAGACGAAGCAACTTCAGCTTTAGATAATCATAATGCCAATATTATTGATCAGGCAATTTCCAATCTTTCTAAAGATAAAACTGTAATCACTATTGCTCACAAACTTTCTGCAATCAGCTCTTCAGATCGTATAGTTTTTATCAAAGATGGAGAAATTGCGGAAATTGGTAAACATCAAGATTTGATCATCAGAGAAGGTCTTTACCGAAAAATGTATGAAGCGGAAGTGGCGAAAATTATTTAGGTTTTTGCCATTCTGTCATTTCGAGTGCAGCGAGAAATCTCATGATCCTAGCGGATGAACTCATGAGATTTCTCGCTACACTCGAAATGACAAGGAGATGAAAAATTAGTGAAATCAAGATCATAAATTGACATCTAAATTTTTTTCCTCTAGAAAACCGCGCTCTTTTGCGGAAATAAATTTTGCAAAAGAAATGACCTTGTTTTTTTAGGAGAAGTGGCCGAGTGGTCAATGGCAACAGACTGTAAATCTGTCCGCGTAAGCGTTCGCAGGTTCAAATCCTGCCTTCTCCACCATCCTTCGCTTTTTGAGCTACGGATGGCAAGCCTTTATGGCAAAATAAAAGTTTATGTATGAAGATAGCGGGCCAGCCCGCCGAAGCTTCAGCATAGGCGGGTGTAGCTCAACGGTAGAGTTCCAGCCTTCCAAGCTGGCCGTGAGGGTTCGATTCCCTTCACCCGCTCCAAATTTTCACAAGCTTTTTTCTTCTAGATAAACTCCCTTCTTGCTTAACAAATCAAATCTACTCTACTTTTAAATCTTTACGATTTATCCGCGCATCCCTTGAAATTAAAGCCTCAAGAATCTCGCAACTTTTCAAAAAATACCTTCAGATAATGAGTTTTAAAATTGTTAAAAAACAATTTGATGTAGTGATCATAGGCTCCGGCGGAGCGGGTTTAATGTCCGCTTTGTCTTGTCTCGAATCTGGCATTAAAAATATTGCCATCATTAGTAAAGTTTTACCAAGCAGCAGTCACACGGTTTCGGCGAAAGGTGGAATTAATGCGGCTTTAGGAAATTCTGAGGAAGATGATTGGAAGTGGCATGCTTTTGACACGATTAAAGGTGCGGATTATTTAGCAGATGTAGATGCGGTGGAATTGCTTTGTAGAAACGCGCCAAGCGCTATTCTAGATCTCGAAAAAATGGGCGTGGTATTTTCACGCGACGATGCAGGAAAAATCGCACAACGCGCTTATGGCGGACAAACTAGTAATTTCGGCAAGGGCAAAATTGCCAAGCGTGCTTGTTATTCTAAGGATAAAACTGGTCACACAATTCTGCACAGCCTGCACGAACAATCTTTAAAAAAAGGTGTAAAATTTTTCAGTGAATTTTTTGTAACTGATCTTTTGATAACTAAGGAAGGCTGCCACGGCTGTTTGACTGTTGATATGAATGCTGGAGAAATTATAATTTTTGAAAGCTCCTTGGTAATTCTAGCGACAGGCGGTTACAGCCAAATTTATCAAAACACCACCTCATCACTAATTTGCACAGGTGATGGCTCAGCACTTGTTTTTAAAGAGGGTTTGCCACTTCAAGATATGGAATTTGTGCAATTTCACCCAACGGGAATTTTTGGTTATGGCTTTTTAATTACTGAGGCCGCAAGAGGTGAAGGCGCTTATTTGCTGAATTCGGAAGATAAAAGATTCATGGAAAATTATGCGCCAAACATGATGGAGTTGGCGTCAAGAGATGTGATTTCTCAAGCCATGGCTAGAGAAATTCATGAAGGAAGAGGATGCGGCGAAAATGGCAATTATTTGCATTTAGATTTGCGACATATGAGTGATGAAGTTTTGGATAGCAAGCTTCCAGGTGTGATAGAATTGGTTAAAAATTTCTCTCGAAAAAACAAAGAAAAACTTGATGTAAAAAAAGATTTAATACCAGTTGCGCCATCGGCTCATTACACAATGGGAGGTATTGCAACTAATCTTGATTGTATGGTTGTTGGGGTGGATGAAAAAGAAATATCAGGCCTGATGGCAATTGGTGAGGCGGCTTGTGTTTCGGTGCATGGTGCTAATCGATTAGGGTGCAATTCTTTGTTAGATTTAATTGTGTTTGGAAAAATTTCTGGACAAAAAGCGCCAGAAAAAATTGCTCAAAAATTCAAAAATAATGCCGAAAAAATTGCCGCTGAAAAAATAGAAAATTTACAAAAGATATTTGATAGAAACAGTTCAGAAAGCACTTCAGGCGCAAATATTTTTGATCTGAAAAATAAATTACAAGAACTTAACGAAAAAAATCTGGGAGTTTTTCGTAATCAAAATTTGCTGACAAATCATATAAATCAGCTGGAAAAAATTTCCGAAAAATTCCAGAAAATTGCTCTCAAAAATAAAAGCCTATCTTGGAATGATGAATTGGTGAGTTATTTGGAATTGGAAAATCTCTTATTAAATTCTTGGGCCACAGCTTTGGCTGCGATTAATCGCAAGGAGAGCCGTGGCGCGCATTATCGCAGCGATTTTGAAAAAAGAGATGATGAGAATTTTTTATGTCACAGCTTGGTGCGTTTGAAAAGCAGCCTTAAAAAATTAACGCAAAATGAGCTAGAATTTATGACTAGAAGAGTCAGAGTTGAGTCTGATATTTTAGAATTAAATTTAGTTCCGCAAATCAGGAAATATTAAACCAACCCCAAGTCCCAAAATAAAATGAGATATAGCGCAAATTTAAACATCATAATGAAAGCGGTTGAAAGAGCTGCGGCCCGGACACCTCGTGATTTTATCGAGTTAGAAAATTTACAAACCAATCCAACATCAGCCAGCAAATTTGCCAATGCTTGTTACAATAAAGTTAAACAAACTTTGGCTGAAGATTTAATGAAATTTCGACCTGATTATAATTTGATTTTTTCGGATGGAGAAAAGGTCATTGTGAATAAAGATGCTGAATATTCTTATACAATTTTTGCCATTGATGGTTTGGTAAATTTATCGCGCTCAAGCCCACATTTCACAATTGCCGTGGCTTTGGAACATAGAAATGAAGATGGTGAAAAAGAATCAATTGCGGTGGCGATTAATAATTTGATGGCTAATGAAATTTATTATTGCGAGAAGGGTTTTGGTGCTTATGCCAGCAATCGCCGTTTACGCGTTTCGAAAAGACCAATCAGCGATACTTTTATTGTGGCTGCAGAAAATTTCGATTTCTCGAAAGATGCTTTAATCAAAGACAAAGTAAAAAATCTTTCACCAAGAACTTTTGGTTGTAGAACTTTGGATATTTCTTATTTAGCTGCTGCGAGAGTTGATTTGGCGGTGTTTAAAAATAATGCAGATTATGAATTAATGAAGCCATTTACGCTTTTAATTCGTGAAGCTGGTGGAAAAGTTGTGGAAAAAGGTGATTTGGTTTTTGCGAGTAATGGTTTGATTGAGTTGTAGCTAAATAGCGCCAAAACTTCCACTTAAACCGCTGGTTTTGAATCCTTTCAAATGGCGGCTTAAGATCTGTTTGCAGTAGGATAAAATCTAGATAGTTAAATATAAAATTAAGGATGTAAAAAAATGCAATTTATTGATGAAGCAAAAGTTTATTTACAAGCCGGTGACGGTGGTAATGGATCTTCAAGTTTTAGACGCGAAAAATTTATTCCACGCGGCGGTCCAGATGGTGGAGATGGAGGAAGGGGTGGCAGCATTATTTTAGAAGCAGTTAAAGATTTAAACACATTGATCGATTTTCGTTTTCAACAGCATTTCATTGCTAAAAACGGAATCAAAGGTCACGGCGCTAACAAAAACGGGCCGTCGGCTGATGACATGATTTTGAAAGTTCCTGTTGGCACGCAAATTTTTTCTGAAGATGAAAGTAAACTTTTGGCCGATATGAAAGTTGACGGTGAAAGATTTATAGTTTCAAAGGGTGGCCGCGGTGGTCTTGGAAATAGCAACTTCAAAAGTTCAATCAATCGTGCTCCAACTTATGCACAAACTGGTGAAGAAGGTGAAAAAGTTTGGGTGAATTTAAAATTAAAACTACTTTCTGATGCTGGGCTTTTGGGCATGCCAAATGCAGGAAAATCAACATTCTTGGCGGCAACTACAAGAGCAAAACCAAAAATTGCCGATTATCCATTCACAACTTTAAAACCACAGCTTGGTGTGGTTTACATTGATGCTTATGAATTTGTTTTGGCAGATATTCCTGGTTTAATCGCTGGAGCCAGCCAAGGAAAAGGTCTTGGAGACCGCTTCTTAAAGCATGTGGAAAGATGTGGCGTGATGCTTCATTTAATTGATGGATCTGCAGAAGATGTGGTGTTGAATTATGCAACAATTAGACAAGAGCTTGAAGGCTACAGCCCTGAACTTCTTGAAAAAGACGAAGTGATTGCGATCAATAAAATAGATCTTTTGGATGAAGAAGAGCTTAAAGAAAAAACTGATGCGCTAAAAGCTTATTTGAAAAAAGAGGGCAAAAAAAGACCAAAAATTTTCACTATTTCAGGCGCAACTTCTAAAGGTGTGAAAGAAGTTTTGCGTGAACTTTATAAGAAAATTGCAGAGCATCGCGCTGCAGAAGAAGCGGCTGAGCAAGCTGAAATGAATGCGCAAGAATAATTAAAAAATTACAGATGGTTAAAAAAACTAAAAATATCGGTGCAGCTTTAATTACGGGAGCAGCCAAGAGAATAGGGCGTGAAATCGCTCTAAACTTGGCGGCTCAAGGCTATGATATTGCAATTAGTTATAATAAATCTGATGAGGTGGCGAAAAAATTAGCTGCTGAAATTGAGAAAAAATTTGCAGTGCGCTGCGAAATTTTTCAAAGTGATTTAAGTGAAAAAGATGCGCCAAAAAAACTGGCTTTGGAAGTGATAAAAAAATTTCCTAAATGGAATTTACTGATCAATAACGCTTCGATTTTTAATAAATCAAAATTCTTATCTGCGTCAGACATAGAGCTGTTTGATAATCTCAATATTCATTTTATTTCGCCATTAATTTTAGCTAAAGAATTTACTAAAAATGTGGCAGCTAAAAAAGTTAAAAACGCTCAGATCATCAATATGATTGATAAAAATATTGCGCGTTTTGACACTAGTTATTTTTACTATCTTTTGAGCAAAAAAAACTTGGCCGAACTTACTAAAATGCTGGCTGTTGAGTTAGCGCCGCAAATTAGAGTTAATGGTATCGCGCCTGGTTTTATCTTGAACAGCATTGATGAAAAAAATCCATCACAAGAAACACAAAATTTAATCAAAAAAATTCCTCTGCAAAGCAAAGGCGAAATTGAAAATATTTGGCAAGCAGTTGAGTTTTTACTGAATAATAATTTTGTTACTGGACAAATTCTTTCCATCGACGGAGGAGCGTCCTTAAACCATGCAGGATAAACAGAAACAAGATCAAGGAGTATTGGGAATTTTTGCTGGACGCGGAATTTTGCCGCAAATGCTAATTGAAGAATGCCAAAGAATGGGCCGCAAATTTTTTATATTTTTGCTAGAAGGTGAAAATTATGAAATTGATTATTCGCCTTTCAGCCCAGTAAAACTTTGCTATGGTGAGGTTGAAAAATTTCTTTCTATAGTTCGCGCTAACGAAATTAAAGATTTGGTTTTTATTGGCGCTGTCACAAAACCAAATTTCTCATCACTGAAAGTTGATAAAAGAGGTGCGCTTTTACTGGCTAAAATTCTTGCGAGTAAAATTCTAGGAGATGATGCAGTTCTAAGAGCTGTGATTAAGTTTTTTGAAAAAGAAGGTTTGAAAATTATTCCGATTAATCAATTGCTGAAAGATTTAGCGCCGAAGAAATCAATCTTAAGTAAGTTGCATCCAAGCAAAGAAGAAATGCTGGATATTGAAATTGCGGTGAGAGCTATCAGAGCAATGTCGCATTTTGATATTGGTCAGGCTGTGGTTGTGGCGCAAAAACAAATCATCGCAGTTGAAGCTTTAGAAGGCACCGACAATATGATTTCTAGATGCGCGGGGCTGAAAGTTGAATATAAAGAAGGCGCGATTTTAGTGAAATTGAAGAAAGCTAAGCAATCTGCAAAAGCTGATTTGCCAACGATTGGTGTGGATACGATTAAAAATTGCAATGCAGCTGCGATTAAAGGAATTGCGATTCAGGCAGGGGTCACCCTGATTGTGAATAAGGAAGAGGTTTTGAGATTGGTTGATGAGCTGGGGATGTTTTTGATTGCGATTTAACAAAACCTTCGGTTGAGCGCCGAGTCGAAACCAGCGGAGGGTTCCTGCTGCGGAGAAAATGCGCGGCCAATAGCATCCGCTGGTTTCGACTCCGCTCAACCGAAGGTTTTCCTCCCAAAAACTCCAACAAAAATCCTCAACATCGCCGCGCCAAAAATCATAGCACATCCCAGCCACATCAAGTAAATAAAGGGCTTGGTGTAAATTCTTAAAGCATAAAAATCATTCTCATCTTTTTGTCCTAAAACCAAATAAAGATCGCCGAAAAATCCCGTCTTAATTGAAGCTTCGTTAGTGGTTTGATTAGAGATTGGATAATAACGAAGTTGCGGTGTTAGCGTGGTATAATGCTCTCCATCTTTTTTAACCTCAAATAAACCGCCTCTGGATAAGAAATTGGGGCCAATTGCATAGTCGATGTCATTAAATTTTATTTGGTAATTTCCAATTAACACTTCCTCGCCTTGGCGAATATTTATTTCTTTAGTTAGGCCAAAAGATGAAGTTAAAACAATGCCGATAATTATCAGAGTGAAACCAAGGTGAGCCGCCGTTACGGGAGCATTTGCGATAGATTCTAAAGACAAAATTCTTTGTGAAAAACTTAGATTCTTTTTTTGCAAAAGAATTTTTGCGAAAAATAAAATTGTTAAAATTGCCGCAAAAATTGCTAAGAATAAAATTGTGATTTGCAGAAAATCGATGGGTTTTTCGTAGAAGAATACCAAAGAAGTTAAAGCTGCCGAAATCGCACAAAGCAATGAATTAGAACGATTGATGATTTTTTCTTTAGGGGTTTTTGAAGAATAATTTAAAGAATAAGAAATGCCTAAAAAAACCAAAAAAGGCACAATCAAAAATCCAAATAATTTATTGTAATAATCAGGGCCAATAGAAATAAATTGGTCGAAAAAACTTTGAGAGAAAATCGGGTAAAGAGTGCCGAGCACCACTATGAATAAGGCCAGAACCAGAAAATAATTATTCACCAAAATCGCGCCATTTTTTGACCAAAAATGAAAGGCGATTTTTTTGTTTTCTAACTTGCCAACCTTATTTCCAAAAACCAATAAACCAATTCCGCCAATCAGCAAAATTAAAGCGATGACGAAAAATCCGCGCTTGGCATCAATGGCGAATGAATGCACGGAAGTTAAGATTCCAGAGCGGGTTAAGAAAATTCCCAGCAAGCATAAAACAAAGCTGAGAATTGATAAAAATGCGATCCAACTTTTGAAAATTTCTTTTTTTTCTAAAGATTTTAGACAGTGAACTAAAGTGGTGGCGGCAATCCAGGGCATTAAAGAAATATTTTCTACAGGATCCCAAAACCAATATCCGCCCCAACCAAGTTCGCGATAAGCCCACCAAGAGCCAAGACCAATTCCTAAAGTCAAAAAACCCCAAGAAAAAAACAGCCAATTTTTTAAATGTTTGGCAAAAAGTTCATCCATTCTTTCGGTGAGAAGTGCGGCAATAGCAAAAGAAAAAATTAGCGAGAAGCCGATATATCCCGCGTAAAGCATTGGCGGATGCATGGCAAGACCAATATCTTGAAGCACTGGATTTAAGCCAAGGCCACTTTCTGGAGTTGGAAATAATCTGGTAAAAGGGCTAGAAGTGAAAGCGGTGAAAGCTGAAAAAGCCGCGATGATGATCGATTGTGAAGAGATGATGATGAGCTTTTGCGGCAAATTAATTTTGCTTAAAAAAGAGAAGGCTAAAGTGTAGGCCGAAAGAATGGTGATCAGCAACAGCATTGATCCTTCATGATTTCCCCAACTGCCCGAGATTTTATAAATTAGTGGCTTTAAATGATGAGAATTTTGGTAAACATTTGCGACCGAATAATCGGAAATGATGAAGGAAAAAATTAGACAGAGCTGCGCAAAAAAAGCGCAGAGAAAAATGAGTAGAATTAAAATTTGTGAAATTTTTTCTAACTCAGAATTTTTTAATAATCTTTGTGGAGCCGTTAGTTTTCTTAAGGAAACAAAGTTGAAAAAAGGCAAAAATATACTGATTGAAAAAACTAGTAATAATAATGCAAAGCCAATAGTTGGGGCCATTTTTAAACTCTTTTAGAAATAAACTCTTTTACCACATCAATATTATTTCCCAGAACCGTAAATTCTTCTTTTCTATCAAAAAGATCTTTCAAGAAATTTGGTAATTTTGGCTTAAGCGCGCCAGCTGCAATAAATGCTTCAGGGAATTTAGCTGGATGAGCGGTGGCCAAAGTCACAACCAATTCATTTTGGTAAGATTCGCTTTTGATAAAGTTGTTGCTGGCCGCCACACCAATGGCGCTGTGTGGATCTAAAATTTCGCCAGTTTTGGCAAAAATTTCACCGATTTTTTCTTTAGTTTGCTTGTCGTTGAAAGCGTAAGAATCGAAATCTTTTTTGATTGTATCTAAAACATCTTGGCCAACTTTTAAGCTTCCAAGTCTTTCAAATTCTTTCATCAGTTCGGGCATTTTTTCTTCTGATTTTCTTTCTTTGTGAGCATCAAAAAGTAATCTTTCAAAATTGCTTGAAACCTGAATATTCATGCTTGGAGAAGTGGTTTCTTTTAATTCACTGCGGCTGTAATCATTATTTTGAATGAAGCGATGCAGGATGTCATTTGAATTGGTTGCGACAATTAATTTGCCAATATTGAGGCCCATTTTTTTTGCCAAAAATCCAGCATAAATATCACCGAAATTTCCTGTCGGAACTGCGAAAGAAATTGGGTTTTTTTCATTAGCGCCAAGGCGAGAAGCAGCGTAGAAATAATATACTATTTGCGCCATGATGCGGGCAAAATTAATTGAATTTACGGCCACCATTTTTTTGCCATTTAAAAATGCTTGATCACCAAACATTTTTTTCACCATGGCTTGGCAATCATCAAAATTTCCTTCCAAAGCAATGTTGAAAACATTTTCAGCCAGCACCGAAGTCATTTGTTTTCTTTGAACTTCTGAAACTTTGTTATGTGGATGTAAAATGAAGATTGAGGCATTTTTGCTATGCATGCAGCCTTGAATTGCCGCAGATCCAGTGTCTCCAGAAGTTGCGCCAATGATGACAATTTTTTGATTTCGTTTTTGTAAGAAATAATCGAGTAAATTTCCTAAAAATTGCAAAGCGAAATCTTTGAAAGCCAAAGTTGGGCCATGAAATAATTCTAGTAGAAATTCATTTTCGCTAATCTGTTTTAAAGGCGCGATGGCGGCGTGAGAAAAATTAGCGTAAGATTTGGCGATGATTTTTCTGTAAGTTTCGCCGTCAATTTCATTGCTTACGAAATGCTCAGTCACTTCAAAAAATAATTCTTGGTAAGACATTTTTTTCATTTGCGAGATTTTTTTCTCGTCAAATTTTGGTAAAAATTCTGGAATATAAAGTCCGCCATCACTTGCAAGGCCTTGCAAAACAACTTCTTCAAAAGATAGAGACGGAGCAGAAAGGCGAGTTGAGATAAATTTCATGGCAATATTGTGATTATTTTCGTTAAAGGCGGATATAAATAGTGGAGATGGTTTAAAAGTTTGATTTTTTGCTGATCTCTTCTTAGTTTAAGAAAGATTTTCTAGTCGCCAAAAGCAAATAAGTCAAATATTTGAGTCAAAATTAAAATTCTAAAATGCCCAAAATTACTGAACAACAATCCGAGCAGAAGCCAGACTATCTATATCGCAGCGGCGTTGGAATTGTTATAATCAATAAGGAAAAAAAGATTTTTGTTGGGAAGAGGATTGATAATAATTCTGATTCTTGGCAAATGCCGCAAGGCGGGATAGATGCTGGAGAAAGCGAAGATGAGGCGATGGTTCGTGAGTTAAAAGAAGAGACGGGAATTTGCGCTAAAGATATAAAAATTATCAGCAGAAGTGAGCAACATCATTACTATAATTTACCTTACAAGTTACAAAAAAAATTCTGGGGCGGCAAATATTTGGGCCAGAAGCAAAGATGGTATTTGATTGAATATATTGGCGAAGATTCGGCAATTAATGTGAAGACTGAAGATCCAGAATTTTCAGAATGGAAATGGATTGAGAAGGAAGATATTGTGAATGAAATCGTTTCCTTCAAGCGCGAGCTTTATGAAAATATAATTAGTGAATTTTTGGATCTCTTAAAATAATGGCAAATAGCGAAATAAATTTTTACCAATGTTTTGAAACACTCGCCAGATCAGTCGCGCCCTTGCTGCTTAAGGTTTTGGAAGAAAATAAAAGGGTTTTGATATATTCTAATCAAACTCAAATTAAAGAGATTGATGACACGCTGTGGAGTTATGGCAAAAATAAATTCATTCCTCACATCACAATTTTCGACAAGGATTTCGATTTAAAAAGACAGCCGATTTTAATTTCTAATAAAGAAGAAAATTCTAATGACGCGGATTATTTGGTTTTAACTGAACCAGCTTCAGAAAGCTTCGTTTCAGGATTTTCTAGAGTTTTTTATTTTTATGATGCACTTAGAGCAGAAGAGGCGAAGAAGTTGGCGAAGAAATATAAGCCGCTGGCTAGTAAGTTTGAATCTTACAAGAAGGATGATGTTAAGTGGGTGAAGAATCCGCTTTAGTAAATTATTAGATAATGCGTTTTTGCTCCCTCCTTAAAAAGGGATGAGCTTTAGATCGAGTTCGAATTATTTACTAATAAACACCGCCTGAATCTTCCTTTCTTCCGTATTCGCATTATCCTTCACCACAAAATCAATAAAGTTTCTGCCTTCAATATTCTTATCCAAAAATTCTTTCGGCAAAGTTGTGTAGATTTTGAAAGTGCCAACTGAGTCAGGACCAACTGGCAAATTATTTGCTTCATTTCCTTCATAAGATTGCACTTTAAAAGAAGCTTCAATGGGAGAGGCGACACTTAAAGTGAAAAGCTTATCTTCGTGAGTTTTATTGAGAATTTTAATGATGTAACCATTTCTAATGCTGCCATCAGAAAGAGTTACGAATATCGGATTGCGATCAGGAATAATATCAATTTCTAGCGTAGATTTTGAAGCCAAATTAAAAATCATAAAGCCGCAAGTAATTGTTAAAATCACTCCATAATAAAAGGTTCTAGGTTTTAAGAATCTGAATTTATTTTTAGCACTTGGATTTAATAAATTTTTCTCAGTGTCGTATCTAATCAGGCCTTTTGGGCGGCCAATTTTTTCCATGATATTGTCGCAGGCATCAATGCAAAGTCCGCAGGCGATACATTCCATTTGCAGCCCATTTCTAATATCAATTCCCGTCGGGCAAACCACCACACATTGTTTGCAATCAATACAGTCGCCGCGATTATCAAAGCTTTCACCAGTTTTAAGCTTTTGGCGAGGTTCGCCACGCTTTTCATCATAAGTGATAATTAAAGTTTCCGAGTCAAACATTGCAGACTGAAAGCGCGAATAAGGACACATATAAGTGCAAACTTGTTCACGGGCAAAACCAGCCATCACATAAGTTGAGGCAGCAATTCCGATAATCCAGCCTAAAATTTCTCGGTCAAATTCTAGATTGTAGAAGCTTTTTACCAATTCAAAAGAATCGGTGAAATAGCAAACAAAGCCAAAGCCAGTAATAATTCCGATTAAAATCCAAACTGCGTGAGTGAGGGATTTTTTATAGATTTTTTTGAAATTATTTTTGCGATCCAAAATAATTCTTTCATTGCGATCGCCCTGAAAAAATCTTTCAATGACTATAAAAATATCAGTCCAAACCGTTTGAAAGCATGCATATCCGCACCAAATTCGTCCGAATAAAGAAGTGACAAAAAACAATCCAATGGCGGCGATGATTAAAATTCCCGCTAAATAATAAACTTCTTGTGGCCAAATTTCGATAAAGAAAAAGTATAATTTATTGCTGGAGAAATCGATCAAGATGGCTTGGTCTGGAGCTCCTATGCCCCGATCATAACGCAAAAATGGCGAGAATAAATAGATGCTTAAAAAGATGAAATTGAGGATGTTTTTTAATTTTCTGAAACGCCCTTTTACAGCTTGGGGAAAAAGTCTTTTTCTGGCTTCAAATAATTTCATGGGAAGTTGGGGAATGAATTTTTTCTAACTAACGCTCTGTTTGAAACGCTGTCATCTCGAGCGCAAGCGAGAGATCTCTTTAAATTTTGCTGATCAACTCATGATATCTCTCGCTTGCGCTCGAGATAACAATTTGTTGTAAGATGAGTGGTTTACAAATCTTTCATAAAATGAAACCCGCGAATGTAAAAACCTTCGCGATAATAAAGAGAATGGGATTTTTTATTTTCGGTGTAGGAATCTAAAACGAATTTTTTACAGCCTAAACTACGGCCAATTTTTTCGGCAGCGTGCATAAGTTCGCTTCCCACGCCAAGACTGCGGCTATCTTTGTCCACCACCAAATTTGAAATTTGTAAATAGCGACCGCAATAAAGCATCAGCAAAACAAAATAGCCGCAAACGCCAACCATTTTGTCGCCAGAAAAAGCGCATATCATTTTGAAATTACTTACTTGAATCATCTCTTCCACATAAGTGCGATAAGTTTTTTCATCCATTTCCTTATACATTTGCGTAACCAGTGGATAGGTCGCCATCATTTCTTCAAGGCTATCTAGCTGTTTTATTGTTAAGTTTTTAACAATTGTTTTGGCCATTATTTGCAATTTTTTAATTGTTCAGCGAGTTGTGCCGCCCAATAAGTAACAGTTCCCGCGCCAAGACAAATTATCATATCGTCTTCTTTAATAAGGCCTTTAAGAGTTTGGGCCAAATCTTTTTCGCCGCCTAATTTAATTACATTTTTGTGACCGGATTTTTTAATTCCCGCCACCAAATCATCTTGAGAAGCGCCAGCAATTGGCTCTTGCCCAGCTGAATAAATATCAGCAACAATCACGCAATCAGCTTCCACAAAAGCGCCGCAAAAATCATTAAATAAATCTTTAACCCTGCTATATTTGTGAGGTTGAAAGACCGCGTAAACTTTATGATCTTTTGTAAGATTTTTTGCGGTTTGAAGTGTAGCTTTAATTTCAGTTGGATGATGGGCGTAATCATCAATAATTACCACACCTTCAAATTCACCAACCTTAGTGAAACGGCGTTTCACGCCATCAAAAATTGCTAAAGCTTCTTTAATTTTTTCATCAGAAATTTTTAAGAAATCGGCAATAGCAATCGCTACCAAGGCGTTGCTGGCATTATGGAATCCATAAACAGGCATTTTGATATTTTCAATCACGCGGCCATTTTTAAAAGTCACATCAAAGCTTAATCCTTTGGCGTCCATCTTGATATTTTTGCCAACTAAATCTGCGTCTTTCAGACCATTTTTATGGATTGAATAACTAACCAGATTTTTATGTGTATCTTTTAATTTTAGATAAAGTTTTTCTGCTTCCACATCATCAATACAAATAGCACACATTCCATTTGTTGGAATTTGAGTGACATATCTTTCGAAGTAAGATTTTTGTACTTCAAAACTGCCGCCATATCCTTTGAACTCTAAATGTTCTGGCTCAATATTGGTAATTGCGCCAATGAAGCTTGGAAGATCTACGAAGCTGGCATCTGATTCATCTGATTCTGCGACCAAATATTCACCTTTTCCGCTTTTAGAATTGCTGTGAAAATAGTGAATTACGCCGCCATTAATTACCGTCGGGTCAAGGCCTGCAATTTCAAGCATCAAAGAAGTCATGCCTGTGGTGCTGGTTTTGCCATGAGTTCCGGCAATTGTAATGCCTTTTTTCTCAGCCATAATTTGGGCCAATAAATTAGCGCGAGTGATGATGGGAATATTTTTTTCCTGCGCCGCCAAAATTTCAGGATTATTGCCTTTGATGATTGAAGTTTGCACAATTAGTGCCACATCATCAGTGATATTTTCTGCTTTATGACCAACAAAATATTCCACACCTTTTTCGCGCAATTTTGGAGTCAGATAATTTTCCGCCATGTCAGAACCTTGCACTGCAATATTTGCATCGCGTAAAATGAAGGCTAGAGCGCTCATGCCAATGCCGCCAAGGCCAATAAAATGGACTTTGCCAGTTGGATGCCCAGAAGAATTAGGCTTTAAATCTTGAAAATTCATTTGATTTTTTTGCAAAGTTGAATGCTTAAATAAGCAGTGGAGAGAATGAAGTGACTGGGTATAAAATGAAGTAGATTATTTTAAAACAAAAATTTTGAGAAAATGAATAGAAAAAATATCGACCAAATTTTTAGTATTTGGCAGTGCGAAAATCCTCATCCAAAAACCGAACTTATTTACAGCAATAACTACACGCTTTTAGTGGCGGTGGTGCTGTCGGCGCAAAGCACCGATATTGGTGTGAATAAGGCAACTGAGGCGCTTTTTAAAATTGCAGATAGCCCACAAAAAATGTTGAAATTGGGTGAGGCGAAATTGAAAAAATATATTAACACAATTGGTCTTTATAATGGTAAGGCAAAAAACATCATCGCCTTGTCGGAAATTTTGATTGAGAAATTTAATTCTGAAGTGCCAGAAGATTTTGAAGCGCTGCAAAGTTTACCTGGCGTGGGCAGAAAAACTGCTAATGTAATTTTAAATTGCGCCTTTGGCCATCCAACAATGGCTGTCGATACGCATGTGTTTCGTGTTTCTAATCGCATTGGTTTTGTGCATGAGCCTGATGTTTTGAAAACGGAGTTAGCTTTGCTAAAAGCAATTCCGAAGAAGTGGATGACACATGCGCATCATTGGTTAATTTTGCATGGAAGATATGTTTGTCAGGCGCGCAAGCCGAAATGTGGCGAATGTAAAATAAGTGAGTTTTGTGAGGATTTTCAGAAGATGAAAAAAACCGCTGGTTGAGCTAAAAAAACCCTTGGTTTCAACTCCGCTCAACCGACGGTTTTTTTGTCTTCACAAACCTTGCACTTCAAATTCTTCTTCAAACTTACTTTGCGAAACTCATTCTTCAAAAAATCAAAAATCAAAATCTTCCCAACCAAACTTTCACCAATCTGTAAAATTTCTTTAATCGTAGTTGTAGCTTGAAGCGCACCAACTGTGCCTGCAACCGAACCTAAAATTCCCTTTTCTGAAAGAGGTAAAGAGAAATTCTCATCAACTATATTTGGATTGAAGCAAGCGTAACAAGGATTTTGCGCATTTTCTTCATAAGATTTAAAAACCGAAACTTGCCCTAAAAATCCTTTCACAGCAGCAAAAATCAGAGGTTTTTTCTCTTTGTGGCAAACTTCATTTATAATAAAACGAGTTGGGAAATTATCAGTGGCGTCCAAAATAAAATCATAATCTTTCACAACTTCAGCGAGATTTTTATGATCAGCGCGAAATTCATAAATTGTAAAATTGACATCAGGGTTAAGTGCCGAAATTTTTTCTTTCGCACTTAAAACTTTTTTCTTCCCCAAATCTTTTTCTTGGTGAATTACTTGGCGTTGTAAGTTAGAAAGCTCGACGCAATCATCATCAATCACCCCAATATTTCCAACACCAGCTGCCGCTAAATAAAGAAGCACAGGAGAGCCAAGGCCACCAGCACCAATCACTAAAACACGAGCACGCAAAAGTTTTTCTTGGCCCTCTTCAGTGATTTCTGGGAGGATTGTATTTCTTAGATAGCGTTGTTTTTGGGAAGTGGTGAGCATTATTTATTCTTAAAAATTCCCACTATTTCTTGAAGTGGCGTGTTTGATGGCTCCATTTGATCTTTTGATAAATAGCCCTGAGCCTCTTTCTTGAACATTGCCAATGCCGCTTCTTTTACAACTATTTCACTTTTTTCACCTTTAAAATGATCACTAGCCACAAGGGATTGGAAAGTTTTAGCAACAATCGCGCGATGAAGATAGTAGCTGTGCATGTGCTTTAAAATATTTAGTTCGCGCAAAACATGCTTTAAATGATATGATAGAATTGAGACTAGAAGAATCATTGAAGCAGCAAATTCGTAGTGCTGAAAACTAAACTCTTTATAATTCGCCATGAACAAAGTGTATAAAGCTATGGCCGCCGAAACAACTGGCGCCAAATAAATCCCAAGCCTCAACAGAGCCACTTTTCCAGGAATTCTCAGTTTCCAAAAGATCACAGATGTCTTGTTTAAAAGTCTAATTTCTTTCCTTATTTCCTTAGCTCTTGCTTCAAAATGTTCATGCCAATCTTCGCTTACATTTAGTTCTGCTTTTTGCTGCTTAAGTTCTGTCGATTGAGTTCTCAGAGTGCTAATTTGCTCATCTTTCTTTCTGTTTTGAAGTTTTAGAGAAAAAATTTCGTGATCTTTATAAAGACCATTGGAGACGAGTTGGTTTATTTTTGGGTCTTTTAAAATTTCCTTCAAAACCTCGAATTCTGCTCTAATTTTCAAAATTTGTTCATCAGAAATTTTCGAGAGAAATTCTTGTTTTGTCGCTTCTGACCAATCGCTAAAGTTTGACCGATCTTTTTGACTAATTTCTTGAGCAAAATTATTAATTTCTTCGGCATACTTTTTTAAAGCCTCATTAACTTTTTCAGATATTGAAGCAAAATTTTCATAAGCCGTCCAAGGAACAAAATTGCCCTCTTCTGTTGCTTTCTTTGCAGGTTTAAGAAGTTCTGCTAGAGGACTAAGGAAAATCTCATCCACCAATTTTTTCAAATCGACAAATGAAGTATTTTGATAATTAGTGCGACTAAGTTCGTTTACTAAATCTGTTATAATCTTAAAATTTTTGCTGAGATTTTTTATAAAAAAGTTGTCGTATATTTGCGCCATTTTTTAAGTTTGTTTTTTGATAATTTTATAGTTTTTGTTGTGTTGAGAAAAACGAAACATCTTATGAGCTTCCGCAAGTCGGGGTTTGTAACCCCGACTTTAAGTTCAGTTCAAAAGATTTGGATGAAAATTTGGACGGAGTTACGAACTCCGTCCAGCGCCGGGATGATTTTTGTGGTCGCAATTTGCGACTGCAAAAGCGCAAATTGTTGAAAACATCACATCGCTTTTCTCACTTTGCTCGAAGACGATGTGCTGCCGGGGTGGAAGCATAGCTTCACCCGCTTAAGTCTAAAAACGACCGTTTAGGTCGTTTTTGCGGCTATGCCGCCGACTTAAGCCCAGTAGATCCAAATCCCCCAGTTCCTCTAGCTGTTTCATCCAAATCTTGAACTTCCGCAACTTCAGCTTGAACACAAGCCGCAATTACCATTTGAGCAATTCTCATGCCGCGAGTGATTACAAAATCAGTTTGTGAATGATTAATTAAAATTGCGCAAACTTCGCCGCGATAGTCTGAATCAACTGTTCCCGGGCTGTTTAAAACTGTGATACCGTTTTTTAAAGCAAGGCCAGATCTTGGGCGCACTTGGGCTTCGAAGCCAACTTCTAGGGCAATTGAAATTCCGGTTTTAACTAATTTCACTTCACCCGGTTTTATTGTAAGAGGTTCATCAATTGCGGCCATAAGGTCCATTCCGGCGCTTCCCGCAGTTTCATATTTTGGCAATGGCAAATCAAGGCCGTGAGCAAGTTTTTTAATTTTTAGAATTGTCATATTATATAGATGAGATTTTAGTAGGTTGGAAAGTTTGTGTTGATAAATATGCTAAAGATGAGTAAAAAAGCGACCTCTTTTTTTTAAAAAATCTCCAAAATAAATTTCTAAAAAATGTCTGAACAAGAATCTCCAAATCTATTGCCAGAAGAAAAAGCTACAGAAGAAAAAGTTAGGGATGAAAGCCGTAGAAAATTACTGGTTGGAACTGCTTACACTGCCGCTGGAATTGGTGCGGCATGTGCAATTCTTCCATTCATCGACAGCATGAATCCATCAAAAGATGTAGCGGCTTTGGCATCGGTTGAAGTTGATATTTCGAATATCAAACTTGGTGAAGAGAAAAAAGTTATGTGGCGCGGCAAGCCTGTTTCTGTGAGAAGAAGAACTCCAGAAGAAATTGCTGAAGCTGAAAAAGTTGAAATGTCTGAGCTTCGTGATCCGCAAAAAGACGCTGATCGCGTAAAACCCGGTAAAGCAGAATGGTTGGTTACAATTGAAATTTGTACGCATTTGGGATGCATTCCAATTGCTGGCGAAGGCGAATATAAAGGTTGGTTCTGCCCTTGTCATGGTTCGCAATATGACACTTCTGCCCGAATCAGAAAAGGTCCGGCGCCGAAAAATCTTGAAATTCCGCCATATGAATTTGTTAATGAGAAATTGATAAAAATTGGCTAGCCGCCTGAGCTGCCTTACTAAATAATTAAAGAAAAAAGCATGAGCAATCATATTCAAAACGATCTTCCTCAAAGCATCACAGAAAAGTCAAAATTAGCTAAGTGGGTTAATGACCGCTTACCAATTATTGCAACTCTTGAAGATACTCTTTTAAAACATCCTTACCCAAAAAATCTTAGCTATTGGTGGAGCTTCGGATCAATCGCCGGCATCGCTTTAGTTGTGCAAATTTTGACTGGTTTATTTTTGGCAATGCATTATGTGCCAAACACTGCCATGGCTTTCAACTCGGTTGAACATATTATGCGTGATGTTCGATATGGTTGGTTGATTCGTTATATTCACGCCGTTGGTGCTTCGATGTTTTTCGTAGCGCTTTTTGCGCATATTACTCGCGGCCTTTATTATGGATCTTACAAATCGCCTCGCGAAATTTTATGGTGGGTTGGGATTATCATTTTCCTTCTAACCATGGCCACAGCTTTCATGGGATATGTGCTTCCTTGGGGACAAATGAGTTTTTGGGGCGCGACTGTAATTACTAACTTATTTTCTGCGTTACCTATTGTTGGAAAAAGCATCGTAACTTGGCTTTGGGGTGGTTATTCTGTCGATAATCCAACTCTAAACCGTTTCTTCGTAATTCACTTCTTAATGCCTTTCCTAATTGTTGGTGTGGTTTTGATTCATTTAGTTTCTCTGCACACGGTTGGTTCAAACAATCCAACTGGCGTCGAAATTAAAACTAAAAAAGACATCATTCCTTTCCACCCATATTTCACTATTAAAGATATGGTTGGATTTGTGGCTTTCTTTTTGGTTTTTGGATATTTTCTGTTCTTCTATCCAAATTCTTTAGGTCATCCTGATAACTACATTCCAGCCAATCCGATGGTGACTCCAGCTCACATTGTTCCTGAATGGTATTTCTTGCCATTCTACGCAATTTTGCGCGCCGTGCCTGATAAACTTGGTGGTGTATTAATGATGTTTGGTGCAATTGCTTTGTTATTTGCGCTGCCTTTCCTTGATAAAAGCGAAGTTAAATCTGGTGCTTATCGCCCAATTTTCAAAAAAGTTTTTTGTTTGTTTGTTATCAACTTTGCCTTTTTAGGTTGGTTGGGAAAATCTCCTGCTGAAGGTTGGTATGTGTGGGCTTCACGCTTTTCAACTTTATTCTATTATTGTTATTTCTTGGTTATTTTGCCGCTATTGCCGAAGTTTGAAAAAACTTTGCCACTGCCTGATTCGATTGACTCCGACTATAAAGCTAAACATTAATTTTTTGGGCAAGGAGCTTTAAGGTTTTGAAAAAGAATTTTACAAATTTTAAATAAATACAAATGAACAAGTTTTTCTTAATTCTATTTTTATTTTTCGTTCCAAATTTTGCTTTTGCAAATGAAGGACACGGTTCAAATCCTTTGGATACCGCTGCTCTTCATCCTAAAGAAATGAAATGGAATTTTGATGGATTTTTTGGCTCTGTTGATCGCCAATCTGCGCAAAGAGGTTATCAAGTTTACAAAGAAATTTGTTCAAGCTGTCACACTTTGAATTTAGTGGCTTATCGCAGTTTAACCGACATTGGTTTTTCTGAAGATGAAGTTAAAAAAATCGCTGCTGAATATAATGTAACTGACGGCCCGAATGATGATGGTGAAATGTTTGAACGCCCAGCGCTTCCGTCAGACAAAATTGTGGGCCCTTACACTAATGAAAAAGCAGCGCGCGCCGCTAATGGTGGAGCATATCCGCCAGATTTTTCACTTATTGTTAAAGCTCGTCACGAAGGACCAAGCTATATTTACTCCTTGATCACTGGCTATACAGATGCGCCAGAAGGCTTCCATTCAGTTGAAGGAAAATATTACAATCCATATTTCGAAGGTCGTCAAATTGCCATGCCAGCGCCAATTACTGATGACGGACAAGTGGAATATAAAGATGGAACTTTTGCCAGCAAAGAACAAATGGCCATTGATGTGGTGAATTTTTTGCAATGGGCGGCAGAACCAGAAACCGAAGCTCGTAAGAAAATGGGTGTGCGCACTATGATTTTCTTACTGATACTTTTCGCTATTCTAATGGCTGCTAAAAAAGCAGTGTGGAAAAATATTAAATAATTTTAGTTTTCTCTTTTATTCGCGAAATCCTGAACTTGTTTCAGGATCTCGCGCAAAGTAAGTAATAGATAAATAATTTACAAAAAAATGACATTCCAATTCAGCCTAGAAAATCAAAAAAAAGTTAGTGAAATTCTCGCTAAATATCCTGCGGGCAGAGAAAAATCTGCTGTAATGCCACTATTAGATTTGGCGCAAAGACAAAATGATAATTGGATTTCTCGCGATGCCATTGAATGCATTTCAAAGCTAATCAATTTGCCAGAAATTAGAGTTTACGAAGTGGCAACTTTCTACACTATGTATAACTTAAAACCAGTTGGAAAATATTTGTTACAAATCTGCCGAACCACTCCTTGTATGCTTCGCGGTGCTGATCAGCTAATCAAATTTTGTGAAGAAAAATTCGGAATTCACGCCGAACAAACAACGCAAGATCAATTTTTTACAATGAAAGAAGTTGAATGTTTAGGCGCTTGCGCCAATGCGCCAGTTGTGCAAATTAATGATGATTTTTTTGAAGATTTAACGGTAGAAAGTTTTGAAAGAGTTTTGAATGATTTAAAGGCCGGCAAAGCAGTGAAAATAGGTTCTCAAATTGGCAGACAATGTTCTGCTCCACAAAGTTAAAATTTATTTTTAATATAAACCCAAAGCCTTTATGAATTAAGGCTTTTCAAAATCACCACTTTATTATGTCACCACATAAATATTGTCTCTTTGCTTTAGGCATTTTCTTATCCAGTTTATTTCCTCAAAAATCTTACGCTGTTACTTTAACTTCTGGTCAAACTGATTATTCAACCACTTCCGACATTACTACAAGTGGTGTTGGCATTAGTAGTTCTTTAGTTGGAACTAGTGACTCTTTAGATAAAATTACCAATCTTCATGTCATCACAACTGGCAATTCTGGAGGGACTTCAAGCGCCTATGGAATCAAAACTACTGGCAATTATAATAAAATTACTAATAGCAGTGGTGCCTCAATTTTTACTACAGGTAGCTCGGGGCGTGGAATAAGCATTGGTGACTTTTCAGAAGTTTATAATGTGGGAAGCATCACAACAGCAGGCACAACTTCCTACGGAATATATGGAGGAGGCGATAATAACACGATTAGTAATTCGGGTTCTATCACCACCAGCAACACCACTTCTTACGGAATTTATCTTAATGGTAACAATAGTTCTGCCGCCAATTCGGGCACAATAAATACACAAGTTTACGGCATTTATGGCGTGGGAAATGTTAATCAAATTAGCAATTCAGGAACCATCACAACCACTGTCGGATCTTCAGCTTATGGAATTTATGTTAGTGCGGCAAGCGCTTCCACCGCAACTTCTAGCAGCTATAACACAATTAATAATTCGGGCACAATTAACAGCAATTCTCACGGCATTTATAATAAAGATAATTACACCCAAATTACCAATTCGGGCACTATAACACCAGCTTCAAGCTCTGGTATTTACGCCATTAGAAATGATGGCGATAATGTGGTGATTACCAATTCGGGCACAATCACAGCCACTAACTATGCAATTTATAATTCAGGCTCAAGCGTCACCATCAACAGCTCGGGCACAGTTAACGGCGCTATTCTTATTGGCAGCGGAACTCTTAATATTTTTGGTGGTAGCATTAGCGGAAGTGTCGATGGCGCAACAAATACAGGTTCGGTAGAAATAGGCTCAAGCTCAGTTGCCACTAGCTTCAGCCAAACAAGCGGTTTTCTTGATTTAGCAAGCTTGAAAATAAATTCGGGCAGCACGCTAAATTCTTCCGCCAGCATTTCAGCCAGCTCAATTATTTTAGATAAAAATGCCACTCTCAATTTGAATAGTGGATTTTCTATAACTGGCGCAATCACAGGCGTTTCAAGCTCTTCAGGCATTTTAAATATTTCAGGAACTTCCTTCGCACCAACTACTTCTTTGGGAAGTTCAGGCAATAAATTAGATAATTTGAACATCAATTCTGGCGGCTCTTTTAGCGTCTCAAATAATATTTATGTGACTGATATTTTGGTAAGTGATGGCGATTTAAATATTGATGGAACTGACGGCCTAACAATCTTTGGAAATCTTGCTGGAAGTGGCGCGGGACAGATTAATCTTGGCTCAAACAGCCAAACAGTTAGTGGAAATTTCACTTTAACTGCGGGAGATAATTTAGCGGTAACTTTAGGAAATAATGCTGTAGGAAATTTGACTGTTAGTGGTGTCACAAATATCGATTCTAATTCTAAACTTGCGATCACGACCAGTGAAAATCAAGGCTATATTACTAGTGGTTCTAGCTTCACTATTATTAATGCGGCAAGTGGTTCTACAATTAATGCCATAGCTGATTCTAATATTTCGATAAATGGATTAAGTTCTAATAAAAATGGCCTATTAACTTTCACCACTCAAGCAACTTCTGATTCTTTAATTTTAAGCGTCAATCGTTTGGAAGCGGCGCAAGTTACTGATAATAAAAATTCTCAAAATATTTATCAAAATATTAACAGCATTGGCGGAAGTGCTACGGGGTTGTTGGCGCAATTTCAAACTTATCTCGATAATAGTAATTTAAGCAGTTCGGAAATTACTGAAACTATTAATCAATTAGCGCCTCAACCAAGTAAAGCTGCCCTTGCTAGTAATATCAATATTATTGGCAATTCAGTTAAAATGGTTGAAAGCAG
>CAMCME010000017.1 GCA_945875925.1 Rickettsia typhi
GTTGCAGAGCTTTTGCGCCATTGCCGATTGCGGCAGCTTTACCGAGGCGGCCCGGCGAGATTAAACCAAGAACCGCCCCGATTGCTAAACTTCCAACATCGCCCATGAAAATTTTTGCAGGCTTTAAATTGAAAGTTAAAAAGGCAGAAATTGAGCCAATTAAAGAAGCGCAAAAGAAAATTAATTCTCCTGAATTTTCTACAAATGGCACGAAAGAACTTCTAGCCAAATTGTAATCTGAAGCTGTGTAAATTAAGCAAGAAAGGCAGATTAAATTTATGATTGCAGGCACGCTGACAAGGCCGTCAAGGCCATCAGTTAAATTTACAGCGTTAGATGAGCCAACGATTACGAAAGTTACGAATAGAATATAAAGAACCATGCCAATGTGAAGCCAGTGACCGTGACCAAATGGTAAAAACACTTTGCTATTGAAGTAACTAACATCGGTTTGACCAAGCCACAAGTAGGCTGCGCTTATGATAGAAAATTGAATTACAATTTTTATACTGCCGCGAAATCCATTGGGGTTTTTATAAATCACTTTTAATAAATCATCTACCAAACCAATGATACCAAAGGAAATGAAGACTAGAAGGGAAATTAAAATGTAAGGATTTTTAAGGTCTAAAAAAATTAGAGAGGTGAGAATTGTAGAAAGTAAAATAAAAATTCCGCCCATGGTTGGTGTATTTTTCTTGGCTTTGATGTGACTTTCTGGTCCATCAGAGCGAATTGGCTGACGACAAATTTGTCTTTTATTTATGTAATTTAGAAAAGTTCTAATTCCGTAATATCCAAAAATATAAGATGAGAGTAGGCAGGCCAAAGATTTAAGCCAGATGCTTTCGATAAGAAAAAAATTATTTAGCACTTAAGTTTTAGTAAAATTTATTTTGATAATTCTTGAATCAATTTTTCCATTTTTGTTCCTCGAGAACCCTTCACATAAAAAATATCTTCATCTTGTAAAAGCTCTTTCACAACAAGCGAGGCAGAGTCTGAATCAGCAAAAGTCTTGTAAATATTTTTATCAAGTTTTTTCGCAGCTTCCGACATTTTTTCTCCAACTAAAATCGCAAAATCAACATGAAAATCTTGCAAATATTTTATCACTTCTTCATGTAATTCAAAAGATTTATCACCCAGTTCAAGCATGTCACCAAGAGCTGCAACCACTCTTTTTTTCTTTAAAGCATTTTTCAATTCAAGCGCATATTCAAGGCCTGCTTGCATCGAAAGCGCACTGGCATTGTAACTATCATCAATGACTGTGATTTTTTTATTCGCGAATTCCACTTCAAAAGCTTTGCCGCGACCTGCAGTGTCTTCAATTTTAACCAGTTGTGCAAGTCCAATTGAAGAGTCATTTGTCAGCACATCCAAAGCTCCAGCAATTATGCTAGAATTGAAAATTACAGTTTTGCTGGAAGCGGAAATTTTGTAAGAAAATTTTATATTACTTTTTTTAATAAAAAGAACTTCAGCTCTGTTTGCAGCTTTTATTTCAGAGTCATAAAGACAATAATCACTTTCAAGACTTCGCCCGAAAGTTAAGATATTTTCTTGCGCTACTCCGGCAATTTCTGCGTAAGCTTTAATTAATTTAAAATGTTTATTATCGCGGTTGATCAACGCCAATCCTTCTGGCTCAAGGCCCAAAAAGATTTCAGATTTTGCTAAAGCGATTTCTTCTTCATCATTAAAAAATTCAATATGCACAGGGCCAACATTGGTAATGATTGCCAAATGAGGTCGCACAAGGCATGAAAGCGGTTTGATTTCATTAAAATGATTCATTCCCATTTCAAAAATTCCAAATTTGCAATCTCTAGAAAAATTGCTCAAAGAAAGTGGAACACCAAAATGATTATTCAAATTTCCTGCTGTCGCGAAGGTTTTTCCATAAGCAGAAAACGCCAATTTCAACATTTCTTTAGTGCCAGTTTTTCCTACAGAACCAGTGATTGCGATGATTTTTGCTGAACTGCGACTGCGTGAAAATTCTGCGAGTTTGTACAGAGCTTTGAAGCTATCTTTAACTAAAAGAAAATCTGAATTTGCAACTTTTTCTAAAGCAGATTTTGTGTGAACTAACATCACCTTGCAGCCATTTGTAGTGGCTTGTTCTAAAAATTCATGGGCATCATTTTTTTCGCCTTTAATTGCGATAAATAATCCAGATTTAGGAGTTTTGCGACCGTCGATTACCACTTCGTCTATTTCTAGATTATCGGAAAGACGATGCTCTAGAAGCTCGTCAGATAAGGCTTCGATTAATTCTTGTTTTGTCCAGAGTGTCATTTGATGGTATTTATTGTGTTGTGTGGTCCAGCGATTTATTAATTTTTAAAATTTTCAGCTCTTCTTCCTCAAACCTAGCCCCAAATTTCTGAATAATCCTTGAAGCCAGCGTATTTCCAAACTCCGCCGATTCTTCTAATTCTAAATCCTTTGCAAATCCAGTCAAAAACCCAGCCGCAAAAATATCGCCCGCACCAGTTGTATCAACTAACTTCTCAATAAAATGAGCTGACTTTTCAAAAAACTTTCCATCTTTAAAAACCGCGCAACCCTTTTCAGATCTGGTTACCACAACGGTTAAATTTTTATTTTGTGCAAAAAATTCACTTAAATTTTTTAAAGAAAATTCTGTTAACAAGGCCAATTCCAAAGCTTCATTTTCATTAGCAAAAAGCAAATCCAAATCATCTTTAATTAAGTTCAAAAAATCTTCTTTATGGCGCGCCACGCAAAAACTATCCGACAAAGAAAACACAACTTTCACGCCATTTTTTTTCGCCAAATTAATCGCCTTTTTTAAAGCCAAAATTGTATTTGGCGCGTCCCATAAATATCCTTCTAAATAAAGCATTGAGGCACTTTCAAAGGCTTCTTCACTAATATCATTTTCAGTAATTTCAGAAGCGCAGCCCAAATAAGTGCACATGGTTCTTTGGGCATCTGGTGTCACCAAAATAAAAGATTTAGCAGAAGTTTTATCAGAGAAATTTTTATTCAAAAACTCGGCGCCACTTTTAGAAATTTCGCTGATAAATTTTTGACCAAATTCGTCATTGGCAACTTTGCCGATAAAAGCTGAAGGAAAATTAAACTGCGAAAGCGCGGCAATAGTATTTCCCGCAGATCCGCCTGAAGTAATTTTTTCTGGTTTTAAGGCAGATAATTTTTGCGCTGTTTCGTCATCAATCAAAGACATAGAGCCTTTTGTAAGATTATTCTGAATTAGAAATTCATCATCAACTTTACACAAAACATCAACAATCGCATTGCCAATTCCGAGGATTTTTTTTGTCATTTTTTTATTTTGTTTATTTTTACAGATATTAGTTAGCAAAAGAGTTTGCCAAAAACTCAGAATCTTTTCACAAATCACCAAACCCACAAACCTTTAAGCCTTCCACAAAAAACCGTCATGCTTCCACAAAAAACTCATCATCCTTCCACAAGAAACTCGTCATCCTTCCACAAGAAACTCGTCATCCTTGAGTCCGCAGGACTCGAGGATCTCTCATGAGTTTCATCTCAGTTAAGTCTCAAACTCCTGAGATCCTCGGCTCTAAGAGCCAAGGATGACGAAGATGTTTTAGCTAGGCGAAATTACTACTGTTCAAAGCATCTAATTATTTTGAAACCAAGATTTTAAAAAACTTTTTCTTCCCAACTGACAAATCAAATTCGCCAATTTCCTTAATCACTAAATGCACATCCAAAACCGCTTCACCATTAATCTTAACCGCTTTTCCTTCAATCAACTTCTTCGCTTCACCATTAGATTCCACCGCGCCAATTTCCTTCATAATCTCAATCAATTTCTTCGCATTTTCCACGCCCAAAGAAATCTCTTTTTCTTCAAATGCGGCAGAATTTTTAGAAACAAAAATCTCGCGCGCTTTTTGCAAAGCAGCATTTGCTTCAACTTCACCGTGACAAATTTTCACCGCTTCAAAAGCCAAAATTTCTTTAGCTTTGTTGATTTCTTGATCTTTCAACTTTTCCAAATTTTCAATTTCAGAAAGTTCTAAATCGGTAAATAATTTTAAGAATTTGCCAACATCGGCGTCGTGAGTGTTTCTAAAATATTGGAAATAATCGAAAGGTGAAAGCATGGTTTCATCCAGCCAAACTGCGCCATCAGCAGTTTTGCCCATTTTTTTGCCGTCTGCGGTTGTGAGGAGAGGGGAGGTTAGTCCGAAAGTTGGTTTTATTGGATATTTCATATCTGGGCCAGGGCTTTCAGTTCCTTCTCTCGCAATGTTTGTTGTTTCGCTATTTTTTCTTCTGGTTAATTCAACGCCATTAACAATGTTTCCCCATTGATCGGAGCCTCCAATTTGTAGTAAGCAAGATTTTCCATGCTTTTTTCCATAATACGGCGTCCTTTCGTCTTCTCCGTTTAATATGTAAAAATCATAAGCCTGCAAAATCATGTAATTAAATTCTAAAAAACTTAAAGGCTGTTCGCGTTCCAATCTGGCTTTCACCGAATCAAAAGTAAGCATACGATTAATCGAAAAATGTCTTCCCACATCGCGCAAAAATTCTAGGTAATTTAGGTTTTTTAGCCAATCATCATTATTCACCAAAACAGCGGCAGAAGAGCCTTCAAAAGAAACAAATTTCTCTAAAGTTTTTCTAATTCCATTTAAATTTTCTTGAATTTTTTCTTCTGTTAAAACTTGTCTTGCTTCATCTTTTCCTGAAGGATCACCAATTTTAGTAGTTCCGCCACCCAGCAAAACCAAAGGTTTGTGGCCGTGTTTTTGCAAAAGTCTTAAAATCATAATCTGAATTAAACTTCCAGCATGCAGCGATTTTGCGGTGCAATCAAAACCGATATAAGCGGTGATAGATTCTTTCGACATTAAATTATCTAACTCGTCAGCATGCGTAGTTTGCGCAAAAAATCCGCGCGCCACAAATTCTTTTAAAAATTCTGATTTAAAATTCATTTTATAGGATTACTTTAGTTGATTAGTGCTTTCATGCATTATCAAAATCACCCCCAAATTAAGCAATTCCTTTTTAAATGAATCTCGAAGAAAAAAAGACGCTGGCGTCTGACTGGTTCAGACTGTTGCGCGATAAAATTTGCGCTGAGTTTGAAAAAATAGAAGAAGAATATTTTGCTGCCCGTGGGCCAGAGTTTTTGCCTGAAGCTGGAAAATTTGTGAGAAAAAATTGGAATCGCGCTGATAAATCGGGAGACGGCGGAAGTGGTGAAATGTCACTGATGAAAGGCAATGTATTCGAAAAAGTTGGTGTGAATTTTTCTAAAGTTTATGGCGAATTTAGTGATGAATTTCGCAAACAAATTCCCGGAGCCGAAACTAATCCGCAATTTTGGGCAAGTGGAATTTCTTTGGTGGCACATATGCGCTCACCTTTAGTGCCAGCGGTTCACATGAATACGAGATTTATTTGTACGCAGAAAACTTGGTTTGGCGGCGGTGGAGATTTAAACCCGATGTTTGAAGTTGAGCAAGATACTAAAGATTTTCACGAAGCATTTAAGCAGGCTTGCGACCAAAGCAATCCTGATTATTACCCAAAATTTAAAGAAGAATGTGACAAATATTTCTTCATAAAACATCGCGGCGTGGCGCGCGGCGTGGGTGGAATTTTTTATGATTATTTGAACACTGAAGATTTTGAAAAAGATTTTTCCTTCACCCGCAATGTTGGGCTGGCTTTTTTAGAAATTTTCCCAAAACTGGTGAGACGCAACATGATGGAAAAATGGACTGAAGAACAAAGAGAACATCAATTGAGAAAACGCGGTTTATATACTGAATTTAATTTGGTTTATGATCGCGGAACAAAGTTCGGACTTATGACGGGTGGGAATTCAGAGGCGATTTTGATGTCTCTGCCGCCTGTGGCTAAATGGGATTGAGCGACGGAGCTTGAGTCCAAACTTGTTTGGACGAAATGGCCGGCAAATCGACCTAAACGGTCGATTTGAGCGAAGATCGGGATGAGCTAAAGCGAATCCCAGGTGGCGCCCTCGGTCTTTGTAGCTCCTCAAGCAGGAACCTTCCGCTGGTTTCGACTCCGCATGGGCCACCGATTAAGATCTCGTGGGAACGAGGGGTTTTAGTAAAAAGAATTACAAAAATAATAACAGAGATAAAAATGCAAAAATTAGAAAAAATCTACGAAGGCAAAGCTAAAGCTCTTTACACAACTGAAGATGCAGGCCAGCTAATCCAATATTTCAAAGACGATGCAACTGCATTTAATGCGCAGAAAAAAGCCGTAATCGAAGGCAAGGGCGTTTTAAATAATTTCATCTCTGAACATATCATGTTGGAACTAGCCAAAATCGGCATTCCAACTCACTTCGTAAAAAGATTAAATGAACGCGAACAATTGATTAAAAAAGTCAGCATCGTGCCTCTTGAAGTTATCATCAGAAACATCGCTGCTGGATCAATGGCTAAAAGACTTGACATGGAAGAAGGTGCGGAATTATCTTCACCAGTTTTCGAAATTTGCTATAAGGATGATGCGCTTGGTGATCCGTTAATCAATGATGATCACGCTATTCATGTTTTGAAAGTTGTTACTAAAACTCAACTTGAAGAAATCAAAAATTACGCTTTAAAAATTAATCAATTTTTACAAAAAACCTTTGCTGAAATTGGCGTTAAACTGGTTGATTTTAAGATTGAATTTGGATGTGATGCGCAAGGAAAAATTCTGTTAGCGGACGAAATCAGCCCAGATAGTTGTAGACTTTGGGATTCCTCAACTTCTGAAAAATTAGACAAAGATCGTTTCAGAAGAGATCTTGGTGGACTTGTTGAAGCTTACAAAGATGTGGCTTCTCGCTTAGGCATCATTTTAAAATAATTATTCGATGAAGAAATTTACCTTTATCTACAAATAAAATATTCACTCATGAAAATCAGAATTTTAATCACTCTCAAAAAAGGTGTTTTAGACACTCAAGGCAAAGCCATCGAAAATTCTTTAGTAAAAAATTTAGGCTTTTCACAAATTTCTCAAGTTAGACAAGGCAAGCTTGTAGAAGTGGAAATTGCTGAAACTGATCCTGCCAAAATTAAAAGTGTGGTTGATGAAATTTGCGACAAGCTTTTGGTTAATAAAGTTATCGAAGACTACAATTACGAGGTTATAGCCTAATTATGAAATCAGCAGTTATTGTTTTTCCAGGTTCTAATTGTGATCGCGATGCGGTCAGCGCTTGCCAAAAAGTTGGCAGCAAAGTTTCAAAAATTTGGCACCAAGAAACCAAACTTGAAGATGATCTTGATTTGATCATTGTACCGGGTGGATTTTCTTATGGTGACTATCTTCGTTCAGGCGCTATGGCAGCCATTTCTCCGGTGATGCAAGAAGTTAAAAGATTATCTAAAAAAGGTGTAAAAGTTTTAGGAATTTGTAATGGATTTCAAATTTTAACCGAAGCTGGATTATTGGAAGGCGTGCTTTTGCGTAATAAAAAAGTAAAATTTATTTGCCGCGATGTTTTGCTGAGAGTTGAAAATCAAAATACTGCTTTCACTGGAAAATACAAAAAAAGCCAAATCATTAAATTCCCAATCGCTCACATGGATGGCAATTATTTTGCTGATCCAGAAACGCTAAAAAGAATTGAAGGAAATGGCAATGTAGCTTTTCGCTATGTTGATGTTAACGGTAATGTTACTGACGAAGCCAATCCAAATGGCGCTGCGCTTAACATTGCGGGGATTTTTAATGATCAGAAAAATGTTTTAGGCTTAATGCCTCATCCAGAAAGAGCGATTGATAATAATACTGGATCAATTGACGGTCTTTCTATTTTTGAGAGTTTGCTTGCTGCTTAAGTCTTTTTTAATTTCTTTCTTATCTAAGACTTCTTCGCTTTTATCAGCTTTCTTCTTTCTCATTTCAATCAAGTCATTCACTAAAGAATTTCTGATATTTTGGGCGGCCACTTTAGTTAAGTTAAGCTGCGCATATTCCTCTGCCGTGTAAGTACCAAAGCGGTTATTTCCAACATCATAGTTATCATTCACTGCAGTAGAACCTACAGCAATTATTTCACCTGTATCTAAATTTTTTAGTTCATAATCAACATTAATGTAAATTTTATTACGACCAGAAGAACCTGTTGAAGTGGTGAAAGTTGAGGTGAGGGATTTGAGAGTTTTTAAAGATAAGAAATATTTAGGATCAACTTTTATGTAGTCAGGATTGAGCAGATCATAAAGATTATTTTTTAAATCTTGATCAAGTTTGGTGCGATCTTTTCTGATGACAATAGCCGCTAAATCTTGCTCATAAGAAGTTTCGATTTTTTTATCATCCTCATTATAAATCATCTGAAAGCCGCATGAAACAAGGGCTAAAAGCGAAGTTAAGATGAGAAGTTTTTTAACTATTTTCATTAAGACTTTTTGTTTTTAATTGCGCTTGCAACAAATGATACAAATAGTGGATGAGCGGCGAAAGGTTTAGATTTTAATTCGGGATGGAATTGCACGCCGATAAAAAATGGATGATTTTTAATCTCAACAATTTCAGTCAACTTACCATCTGGTGACATTCCAGAGAAGGTCAATCCAGCTTTTTCTAACTTATCTTTGTAATTTATATTCACTTCATAACGATGTCTATGGCGTTCAGAAATTGCGGTTTTGCCATAGATTTTTTCAGCTAAAGAGCCTTTAGAAATTTTACATTGATAAGCGCCAAGTCTCATTGTTCCGCCAATGTCAGAGCCAGCTTTTTTGGTTTTTTTGCCAGATTTATCAATCCATTCATGCATCATGCCGATTAAGAAATTTCCTTTTTTAGAAAATTCACTTGAAGTGGCATCCTTTATTTTAAGAACATTGCGAGCATATTCGATGACAGCCATTTGCATGCCATAGCAAATTCCAAGACATGGAATTTTATTGACTCTGGCATATTCAATCATGTTGATTTTTCCTTCCACACCATCTTCACCAAAGCCACCTGGAACAAGAATTGCATCGATATTTTTTGGTAAATCTTTGGAGTTATTTCTAGCATTTACCCAAATGATATTAGCTTTGCTTTTAAGTGAAAAAGCAGCGTGATCAATGGCTTCAAGCAATGATTTGTAAGAGTCGCGATAGTCAGTATATTTTCCAACAATGGCGATATTTACTTCAGATGTAGGATTTTCAATCGCATCTTTAATTTTGATCCATTTAGAAAGATCGGGTTTTTTCTTATAATCTAATTTGAAGAATTTCAGAATTTCGGTGTCGAGTCCGTTTTTATGATAAATCATCGGAACTTCGTAAATGCTTGCTGCATTTGGTGCAGCGATAACTGAAGAAAGTGGCACTGAACACATTTTAGCAATTTTTTCCAAATGTGCTTTGGTGGTTGGTCTTTCAGCGCGGCATAATAACACGCTTGGCTGAATTCCAATTGAACGAAGTTCTTTAACCGAATGTTGAGTGGGTTTGGTTTTTAACTCGTCAGCGCTTTCAATGTAAGGAAGCAAAGTTAAATGTAGAAAAGCGCAGCGTTCTTGGCCTAATTCGTAACCTAATTGACGAATGGTTTCAAAAAATGGTAAGGCTTCAATGTCACCAACAGTTCCGCCAATTTCACATAAAGCAAAATCAACATCATCAACATCATTTAAAATAAATTCTTTTATCAGATTTGTAACATGCGGAATTACTTGAACTGTGCCGCCAAGATAGTCGCCTTTTCTTTCTTTAGAAAGTAGGTTGGAATAGATTTGTCCTGCGGTAATATTGTCGGATTTTTTAGCGTCAACTCCTGTGAAGCGTTCATAATGACCCAAATCTAAATCAGTTTCTGCCCCATCTTCAGTAACAAAAACTTCACCATGTTGAGTTGGACTCATGGTGCCTGGATCGATATTTAAATAAGGATCAAGTTTTCTTAAACGAACTGTATAGCCGCGAGTTTGCAAAAGTGCGGCTAGAGATGCTGAAGCTAAACCTTTACCAAGAGATGAAACAACTCCGCCCGTGATAAAGATAAAGCGTGTTTTAGTTTTTTGAGCTTTTTTCGCGACCATCAATTATTTACCTATCATAATACGATCAACCAACTGTTTGATTGTTGGTACGAATCCATTGTCATAATAAGAATCTGTTGCAAAGCGATAAGCGCTGTGTCCGGCGAACATTAATTGATTTTCAATGTCGATGCCAAAACGCACATCTTGCAAAGTTTTTTGAATACAGAAACTTCTTGGATCAGCTTTTTGATTAGTTGTGTAATGAAGTTCTTCTTTATCAGACCAATTACTGAAACGGCATTGGCTTAAGCAGCCCATACAATTAATTTGATCAGTAACAATTTGATTAGATCTTGCTTTGTCCACAAACATCAAAGTTTCGTCAGGAGTTTTCATGCTTTCTGTGTGACCAGCTTGAACCCAAGAATCAACCTTTCCTTTATCAGCAGCTTTAATATAAACTACGCGACCTCTGTGTCCAAAAGGAATTTCAGTGGTAAAATCACCCTCAACCTTAGATCGATATTCAACTTGTCTATCTTCGCGACCTTTTAATTCACGAATGAAATCATTTTCAATGGCTGAAGAATAGAAGCCAGTTGGGCTGAAACGGTTTAGATAAACATCACCTTGTTTTAAGGTAAGAAGCTTTTTCTTCCATTCCACCGGAACAGGATATTCTTCAGTAAGAATTGGGCGAGTACCGAATTGGAAAACGATTGGGCCAATTTCTGGATTATCTAACCAATTTTCAAATTCAGCGATATTCCACACGCCGCCAGCCATAAGAATAGGAACTTCATTTAAACCAACAGAGTTCATGAAAGTTCTGATCTCAGCAACTCTTGGATATGGATCTTCGTAAGCATTTGGATCTTCGGCATTAGAAAGACCATTGTGACCACCAGCGCGCCAAGGGCATTCGTAAACCACGCCGCCAAGAAGGTCTTTAGCTTTATGATAACTTCTTTTCCACAAAGCGCGGAAAGCACGCATTGAAGAAACGATTGGGTAATAATGAACTTTATATGCTTCAGCAATTTCAGCCAAACGATAAGGCATGCCAGCACCGCAAGTGATACCATGAATCATGCCTTTTGAGCCTTCAAGAATTCCTTGTAAAACGCGTTCAGCGCCGCCCATTTCCCAAAGCACATTCATGTGAATACGGCCATTATTGCCGCCTGAAATGTCGTGAGCGATTTTAGCTTGAGAAATACCGCCTTTAATAGCGTATTCAACTAGCTCTTCATGTTTTTCTCTTCTGGTCGAAGTTTTATATTCTGGTAAAATTAATTTACCGTTTTCGTTAACATAATCAGCGTTAACACCAGAGAAAGTTCCAACTGCGCCGCTTTTTGCGAAATGACCTGCAGTAACGCCATTAGTAACGCCAACACCTTTGCCACCTTCTACGATTGGTAAGCATTCAAGACCGGAAATATTTAAAGATTTAATAGATTTCAGCAAAGTTTCTCCTGATAAATTTGAAGATTTTTATAAATTATTTGGGGGAATTCTAACGATTTTTTTCTCGAATTTTTTTCTAGTCGCAAAGGCTAAAAAGCCTAGGCAAAATAGCAATGAAAAAAAGTTAAGAATTATCAAGTAGTTGGCAGAAAACAAAGGTAGTTTTGCCATATTTGCGGGATTCTAGCTGTTTTAGAAAGGTAATTTTATCAATTTGATTTTCTTGCCCAGTTTTAAATTCGCAGACAATTAAAGATTTTGCAGTCAGCCATTTTTTATCATGCAATTTGGCAAGAATTTCTTGGTAATCTTCACAATAAGGTGGATCGATAAAAACCAAGTCGAAACTTTTTGAAGATTCAGGTAAATTTTCTTTCACATCGCAAAGCAAAAATTTACATTGTGCGGTAATATTTAAAAGTTCGGCATTTTTTTTAGCCAAAGTTAAATGAATTTGATTGTCGTCAATCAAAAAAACTGATTTAGCATCGCGAGAAAGACATTCAAAACCGACAGATCCGGTGCCGCAACACACATCTAATATTTCTGAATCGGCAAGCTTAAAGCCAATTTTCTTAGTAACTTTTCCTGAACAAAGAATGTTAAAAAGTGCTTCACGATTTTTATCTGTGGTAGGGCGAAGGCCTAAAAGATGATTGGAATCGGCAAGCTTTTTACCGCGAAATTTTCCTGAAATGATGCGCATTATTGTGCTGAATTTTGTTCTACATTTTGCTCAACAAATCTCGATTTATCAGCGTAATAAATTCCTAACAACTTCACATTTTTAGAGAAAAATCCTACTTCTTCCAAAGCCAATCCAACATTTTTTTGATTTGGATGACCTTCAACCGTGATGAAGAATTTGGCCTGATGTGAAATTCCTCCGGGAATGTAACTTTCTAACTTTACTATATTTACACCATTTGTGGCAAATCCCCCAAGGGCTTTGTATAAAGATCCTGGAATGTTTCTGATGGTGAATAATAAAGTTGTGATTACTTGAAAAACTTCTGGATCTGGATCTGCGGCATTTTTAGAGATTACAATGAAAATAGTCATATTACCATTTCCTGAATCTTGTAAATTTTCTTTGATTATGCTTAAGCCATGAGATTTCGCCGCCATTTTAGAACATAAAGCAGCTTTGGTTTTGTCACCTTGGCTGGCCACGAATTTTGCTGCCTCAGCGGTGTTTGAAAATTCACGCAATTTAACATTCAAGTCGCGCAAATTATTTTGGCATTGCATTAAAGCCTGAGGGTGAGAGAGAATTTCTTTAATATCTTCGAGCTTTGTTCCTTCTACAGCAGCCAAATTGTGAGTAATTGGTAAAAAATGTTCCGCCACAATCGACACTTTATTATCTTGCAAAAGATTGTGAATTTCAGAAACGCGACCAGCGTAAGAATTTTCCAAAGGAATCATACCATATTCAACTTCGCCACTTTCAACAGCTTTAAAAACATCATAAAAAGTTGGTAAAGCCTTAGCCTCAAAATCGGGATAGAAATTGCTGCAAGCAAGATTGGAGTTGGCTCCAATAGTGCCTTGGAAAGCGATTTTTTTGCTAGTCATTATCGTAATTTAAAAATTGACATTGTGTTTGATGGCTTTGATAATTGAAGCTAAAATTTTTTTTGGCAAGCTTATCTATAATAAAGCTCATCGCCACTAACTATTCCTAATACTAATTAATAATTTCCTTCGAGGCAAAAATGGCTAAAGAAATCACTGACAATAATTTTCAAAAAGATGTTCTAGAATCAAAAGGTTTGACCCTTGTAGATTTCTGGGCTCCTTGGTGCGGGCCTTGCCGTCAGCTTACTCCATTGGTTGAAGAATTAGCTGTGGAAATGGCAGGAAAAATGGAAGTTTATAAATGTAATATCGATGAAAATCCTGAAACTCCTTCACAATTTGCGGTTCGTGGCATTCCAACTTTGATGATTTTTAAAGATGGCAAACTTCTTGATACTAAAGTTGGCTCTCTTTCTAAAACTGCTCTTCACGAATGGGTTAAAAGCAATTCATAATTAAATGAAAAATCTCGCGGGCGATTCTCAAAAATCGCCCCCAAAGCAATATCAATTCCTCGCTGAAAATAAAATTTCTCTGCTTGAGAAAGCTTTAAATCACTTCATCTCTTCTACAAATTTAACTCCAAAAATTGGCATTGAGCTAGAATTTTATTTGCTGGAAAAAAATGGCGATAGCCTTGAAAATAAAGACTTGGTACAAGAATTTATTGCTGAATTAGCGCAAAAATTTCCAAGTAAAATAATTTATAAAATTGAGAAAGAGCAGGGCCGAGGACAAATTGAAATTAAAACTATTTTCGATTCGGACTTGTTAAAAATTTGCGCTGAAATTGAGAAAGTAAAATCAATTGCTAAAGAATTGGCTGAGAAAAAAAATCTACTCGCATCTTTCGCCGCGCAGCCATTTGAAGATGATTGCGGCAGTGCATTGCAATTTAATATTTCGCTGCATGATAAAAATTCTGAAAATTTATTCTTAAAAAAAGAGCGAATTTTTTATAATTCTATCGCCGCTTTGCTGCAATTTAGTGATGCGATGTTGATTATTTTAGCTCCTAAAAAAGAGGATTATTTGCGTTTTGATCACGACTTAAATCACAAACTTCACAAAAATGGCAAATATCCAGCGCCAATTAATTTAAGCTTTGGTGGCGAAAATAGAACTTGTGCAATTCGTGTTCCTGTGATTCGAGAGACTCTTTCGGAAATTAAATATGGCGCTAGAATTGAATATAGAATTGCGGCGTCCAATGCTGATATTTATTTGGCGATGATTGGAATTTTAAATGCGATTTTGCGCGGAATCGAAAATAATTTAGAGCCGCGTGAATTAGGATTTGATCAGATTTATGGCAATGCATTTGAGCAGCAATATAATTTGAAGTCTTTTGCTAAAAGTTATGAAAGGGCTGAAGAGAATTTTTTGATGGAGCTATTTGTTTGAAGTATAATCCTTAGAATCTACCCTCCTTAAAAAGGAAGGGCTTTAGATGGGAATTCTCTTGAAAAGGAGAGGCTTTACATTCGCAAGCAGAGATGTTTAATTAATTCTAATAACTTTTTACGACAAACCAATAATAAAATCATGACAAAATATGTAGTTTATGGCCTTGGTATTTCAGGCATTTCGGCGATAAAATTTTTTGTAAAAAATGGGCAAGAAGTGATTGCCACTGATGATAATTTTCAGTCGATTGAAAATATCAAAACTAAACTTTTGGCAGAAGATTCAGCTATTTTTTCGGCAGTAAAATTTTTAAAACCAGAAGAAATTTCTTTTAATGCTCATACTGTAATTTCCTTTGCTCCAGGAATTCCTCTTTATTTTCCAACTCCTCATAAAATTTTAGAAATTGTTAAAAAAACTGGCGCGAAATTATCTTGTGATATTGAGATTTTTTACCAACAAAACCGTAAGCAAAATTTTTTAGCAATTACAGGAACTAACGGCAAATCTACAACCACAGCGCTTACGGGATTTATTTTTAAAGAATTAAATTTGTCTTCCGAACTTGGTGGAAATATTGGAGTTCCTTGTTTTGACCTGCCAGATTCGCGCAATTTAGAAAAATCTCAAATGACTTACATTCTTGAAATGTCGTCTTATCAGCTGGATTTGATTGATGAATCGCATTTCAAAGTTGCGGCTTTTTTAAATATCACGCCTGATCACATAGATCGTCATGGCTCTTTGGTAGAATATATTAAAGCCAAAAAAAGAATTTTTAAAAACCAAATTGCTGGAGATTACACGGCGATCAATGTTGATAATGTGAATTCAAAAGCGGTTTTTGAGGAAATGAAAAATGATAAAAATTTCGCTGCAAAATTAGTTCCGATTTCTACCGAGAATATTAATGAAGGCGGCGTTTCAACATTTAACGGCAAGCTTTATAATCGCATTGAAGGTGAAAATTCTGAATTTGTTTTGGGCGAAATTTTCTTGAAAGGTCAGCATAATGCCGAAAATATCAGCATGGCTTTTGCGCTTACTTATTGCCATTTGAAACAGCAAAATCTTTTAGAAAAAATTCAGCAATCACAAATTATTGAAGCGATAAAAAAATTCAAAGGCCTGAGACATCGTATGCAATTTTTGGGTTCAGTTGCGGATGTAAATTTTGTGAATGATAGCAAAGCAACTAATGCTGAATCTGCGGAAAATGCTCTGAAAGCCTATAAGAATATTTTTTGGATTTTGGGTGGTAGATCTAAAGAAGGCGGAATTACAAGTTTGACCCCATATTTTAACAAAGTGGTGAAAGCTTATTTGATTGGCGAGGCCAGTGAAGATTTTGCTAAAACTTTAGAGAAAAATTCAGTGGCTTTTGAGAAATGCGACAATTTAAAAAATGCCATAGAAAAATCTTTTGCAGACGCAAAAAATCATGGCTTAAAAGAAAAGAACATTTTACTTTCGCCAGCTTGCGCATCTCTTGATCAATGGAAAAATTTTGAAGAAAGAGGGGATTTTTTCTGTAAAACTTTTGATGAATTACAAAATTTCTAATATCACTAAATATCAACTGATGAAGGCTTTAAAAAGCTTAACAGTTTTTTGTGCATTGCTTTTATCTATTGGTTCACTTTTTTATTCTCCTTCACAATCTCTTTCTAGTGACCTTCCTGATTGCAGTACTTTAGCCAATGGTGTGGCGGCTAATCCTGGTGTGAATTGTCTTTATAATGGCCTTCCTATTTGCACTTCAACTTTGAATGCTGCCTCTACAGTTTCTAGTCCGAATCACAGAGTTAATTGCGCCGATTTAATGGATATGCCTTTATGTACGGATGTTACTTCAGCTGGTGGTTCGGCACTTTCTACAAAAAACTGTGCTTTAGAATGTAGCGCTATAGCCACTGACGATGATGCAACTAAGATTAGGGGTATTGATTATGCTGCTCATAATAGAGATTGTATAAGATTTTGTGATGCCATTGAAGCTGGTGTTCCATCAAGCACTTCGCAATTATCAAACGAAAAAAAATGCGTGGTTAGAGGCTGTCATCAACAAGCTACTGGATATACAACATCGGGAGGAGATCCGACTTGTAATTTACTTAAATGCAAAGTGCTTTCTACTTACGAGCTAAATCAAGCAAAATATGATGATGACTCTATAAAATATTGTGATGGTTCTGATAAATGTTATGATTTTGAAGCTGCTAAACTTGCTTTTTTGAGGGTGCGTGCCAAAAACCCAACATGTAAAGTTCATGATTGTAAGCCTTCAGCCGGAGCTAGCTGTCCTGACGATACGCTAAATGTTACTAATAAAGTCGAGATTTATAATGGTAACTCATATGAAACTGAATATGTCAGAACCATCAATTTTACTTATCCTTTATCTGATTCGATAAACTCTCTTTGCACAGAAGGGCTTTCTTGCAAACCAACAATACCAAGATCTTATGCTTGTACTGGCTCTGATTCGACTATTCGTAATGCTCTTTGTGATCCTGCGGGCACAGATGGCGGAACTTGTACTAGCGGAACTTGTTACTATTCGGTAGATTGTAACGATGCTGCGAATGCTTCAGCTGTTGAATGTGCTGTGGCGGATACTGAAGCTCCTTTGGCTGATGATACTCAGTCATGGTTTTATAAACCAGCGCCAAAAAGCAAGGCTATTAACAGTAATGGTACATTTAATACTACTAAAATGAGCTCTAATCTCTGCTATAGTGACGATAACATGAAAGCTCACGGCTGGGGTAGTCAAAGTCCAGTAATTAACATGGGTCTTTTCACGATTCCTTCTTTTTATTCTCATTCTTACATAAGCCCTGATAAATCGAGATCTCCTGGACATTGTAGCGCTGGAAGAGATGGTGGCAGAGGAGCAGGTTATATTTATTTATGTGGTAACCATGGTATTTTAGACAGAATGGTTTCTGACGATGTGGGATATTATTCTGGCTATATTAATACTGATTTTTATGCAAATGGCGCTGATTACAAATTGTCTGTTTGTTTAAGATTCAAAAACTCTATGCGTCCAGATGATGCTGGAAAAGATGATTCAGAATCTTGTGGTAGAAGAGAATGTGGAATATCTTGCGCTTTTGATGCTTGTGATCACCAAGCTTGCGGATCAGATGTTTGTAGAACTCTGACAGTTGAAGAAACTGCATCTAATCCGGGAACTTTATGTGAAATGGATGATGGTCTGTTTGAGAATTCAGGCAGTAATAGAGAATGTTTATCGGTAATTGATACCTACTTAAGATTAAGAGCAGTGAAATATGGTAATAGAATTTGTGCTTTCTTGGATGTGAAAGGACAAACAGCTCACAGTATTAAATTCCTCGATGAAAATGAAAAGTTGGATGATGGTACTTGCGTATCAGGAACTACAGTGACAGGTGGATGTAGTGGTGGTAAAGATTCTAATGATAATAAGACTGAAGCGGATAAATGGCGCGCAATTAAGCGTATTCATTATATTGATGATGTTATAAAAACTAGCACTAAAAAGGGCTATTACAAATATGACGGACAATATGTTAAAGCTTTGCAATGCATGAAAACCCCTTTGCGAATTTCAGCGAAGAAATTTTATAACTTAGCTACAGCTCAAAACTCAATAACCATGTTTAGCCCTCCTTTATATATTCTTAATTCTAGAGTAGCTAAAGATGGTTCAATTTCAGTGTCTCCATCAACTTCTGCCGAATCTTTCGGACCAACCGACTTTAACTATCCTGAAATAGAAGTTAGATTTGGATCAACATCTCAAAAATTAAGTCTCACCATCGATAAAACAGGATATGAAATTGACTCTTCAGCAAAAGATACAAATGGAAGTGCTGTTTTATCAACTACGGTTAATGGCTCTCCTTACACTGCGACAGTTTTTGTGAGAAAAGAATTTAACATAGATACTTTGGTGCCGAGTTTCTGTCTATATCGCACAATAGTTGATTCGAAAGGAGTTTCACAAGACATTCAGCTTGAATGTGTTACTAGAAAATTCCCAGAAATTAATAATATAACACCAGCGACTCTTACAGCAGATATGAGAAAAGTTGTTTTGTCATCGCCTACCAGTCCAGTTAATAAATATGACAGTTCTAGTATTATCATAAAATATCAGGGTAAAGGCAGTGAATATTCAACGGCCATCACTTTGAGCAATCCAGTTTGGGAAACAATTAGCTGCAATAGAGAAGTTGAGCAATATCAAATTTGTGCGCAAAGAGAATTATGTAACCGACTTAATAATGAATGTGTGACCAATGATATAAATATTCAAAATGCCGCTTCGGATAGCCAAAGAAATCAATATGCTTCTTTCAAAGAATATTGTTACGGTACTTTGAAGGAAAATTGTGATTTGAGAAAGGGCATTATAAATGGTTCAAGTGTATATAGTAACACTTACGGTTGGTATAATGAGTTGTGTATTTCCAATCCTTCTGATTCATCGATTCATCCTTTTGCAACAAAATTAAATAATGTCATTGCTTACAAAGTTAAAGATTCTGATGGTAATCAGATATATAATGTTATGGGTAAATGTAAGATTGATTCTTATAATAGTGCTGGCGATTGCAGTGCTGGTGGTAATGCTCCGAACTGTCTTTGTGTTGAAGCTCCAGATGGTTATCTTCCAGCTGATGATGAAGTTATAAGAGCGAAAACTCCAAGAGAGGCTGGATTATGTATTGATATTCCTGTGTCAAATAGTTGTCCTGCAATTGCTTATGATACTGCTGCGGCAAGAACTGCTGGAAGCAATACGGGACATGCAGAATTTCCAATTACTGTTGCTGGAATGAGTAACTTAGAAGGTACTTGTAACGGATATTGGAAAGCGCAAAGCCCATTATTAACTCCTAAAATGAGCTGTTTAAGAAATTCTGATGATTCAGCTTCTTGGAATTATTCAGTTTCAAATGCCTGTATTCGCTATTCTTGTCCGTCAATTTATACAGCTGATCCTATTTATACGGCTGGCGTTCCGAGATACCAAGATGGTTATGTGGTTTCTAGTGAAACTACAGATCTTACCAGAGGTGAAAGTAACGGAAATGCACTGTGGGATATGCATTTACAAACTAGTGACAATGTAGAAACGGCAACAGCTTATTATTGCAATAGTGGTTTTAAAAAATCTGGAAGTACGCCTCATTATAACGGTACTTATGTGGCAGGATTTAACACAATTGATAGATATGATGGAGGAATATTCCCAAACAGAACTTGTAGTCAATTAGGAGTATGGGGGGCAACAATTACAAATAAATGCGAAAGAATTGCTTGTCCTGCTATAAATCCAACAGATCCAAGAACTCTCACGGAAGGAAGTGCAGCATGGACCAGCGCATGGGCTGCTTGGAATACAGCTGGTGGTGCGAGCTATAATACAGTTAACGCCTCAAGAACAAGCGATTCGAAAAAAATACCAGCAGAATCAATAGCTACTGGAGATTGTAATGAAGCTTTGGGTTATTACCAAGTTTCAGGAGGTGCTCTGCCAACTCGTACTTGCGATTATTTAGGTAATTGGGGTCAAGTTGTTAATGCTTGTGTCACTAGATGTAATGCAATTAGCACTTCTGAAATTGCTTCAACCGCGAATAATGGTTTTGCTTATTGGGTGCAAGCTGAAACTGCGATTGGTAGTGATATAGATGGTGTGCTTGATACTGCTTTATCAAGTCTTTATGGATGTGTTTCAGGATATGTTCCGTATCCTTATCCGCCTGTAAAAGATAAATATGGTCTTCCTTTATCTACTGATGTTCAAAATGATCTTACTAGATCTACAACAGTTCCTCAAAGAGTTTGTAAAGTTGTTGCTGTTGAAGGTGGTTTGACGGCCAATATTTGGACAGGTACTTCATCTTCTTGTGTGAATAAATGTCCAGGTGGCGCAACCGATTCAAGAATTGGTGTTGGCATAACTCAGCATACTCTAGGAGATGGTAGTACTTTAAATATAACTTGGGATGATGAAAGTCCGGGAGTTATACAGGTAAAATCAGGACAAGCTTCTTCTGGAGCAAGCGCTTTTGTAGCAACTGGGTCGCAACTTGTAACTAACTTTTCGAGCTCAACTAGAACTAATGGATATTATATTGTCGCTAGAAGATGTGGAGATGATTATAAGTGGGTTAAATATAATAGTGATGGTGTAGAAACCGTTGGCGGTACAGAATTTGTGCAACCAAAATGCGCTTCTAATGCAGCTGGAACTACAGAAAATATTACTGGTACACAGGCTATTTTCTCAAGTGCATCTAGTTATGTGAATGAAGATGCTGTTTTAACTGGAAGTTGTGTGAGTACATACGGAAGCGATAATCCGCCACAATATAAATGCCAACAAAAAGATTCTAACAGAAAAATAGATCAGTTTTATTATGCTAAAACTGCAGGAAATGACTCTTGTTTAAAAATATGCGCAGCTGCAAATACAATTACAAATGGCACTGACTTCACAACTTATTCTGAGTATGTTGGTTCAACTATATCTTCAATTAAATATGCTGGAGATACAGTAAATTTATCTTGTATTGATGGTAATGGCTATAACAAGGGCAGCGGTACTGTTAGTGATGCAGATCATAAATGTGGTAGAGCTCAATCTACAAGAATTGACACTGCCCCTGTCGCAACTTGTGGAACTAACGGGCAATGGACCGTTGGGAACGATTGCGATGTTTGTGATGGGTGTACAAATGCCTCAAGTGTATCAAATAGCACTACTGGTATAAGTGAATCAAATGATTGTAATTCATATCGTACTACAGCTGAAGCTCTTATGGATGAATGTCAAAATAACTCTGTTGCAGTGAATGCTTCTAATGGATCATATGCTTCGATTGGGCATTACAAAGATCGTAAATGTAAAAATAAGAATAATGTTTGTCATGATCGAGATGTATGTGCAGCTGGTAAATATATATGTAATGATGGGGTATATACTTATACTCAAAACTTAGGTGGAGACAACTCTTGTGGCGGTGTTACTAGATGCGGTTCGAGTAGTCAAAGTTGTGGTGGTTAATTAATTTATATAAACCTTTTAAAAAAATAAAAAATTTAAAAATGTCAGCAGTTATTTCTATTATCATGGGTAGCAAATCAGATTTTGCGACCATGGATCATGCTTGTAAAATTCTTGAAGAATTTGGAGTGGCTTTTGAAACTAAAATTGTTTCAGCACATCGCACCCCAAAAAGGCTTTATGAATTTGCTGAAAATGCCAAAAAAAATGGTATTAAAGTTATCATTGCTGGCGCTGGTGGCGCAGCTCATCTACCGGGAATGACAGCTGCTTTAACTGATTTACCAGTTCTTGGTGTGCCAGTTGAAAGTAAATCTTTGAAGGGGCTCGATTCACTTCTTTCTATTGCTCAAATGCCTGCGGGAATTCCAGTTGGTTGTTTGGCGATAGGCGAGGCTGGTGCTAAAAATGCAGCACTCTTGGCGATCTCTATCCTGGCTTTGTCAGACAAAGATTTGGCAAAAAAATTGACTAAGTTTCGCAAAGCGCAAACTGAGTCAGTGGCTGCTAATCCATAAAAGCACAATTGCGCTTTTGACGGCGCAGTTCCCACAAAATCCATTTGCTTTTAATTGTATAGAAGCTTACAAAACGGCCCGCTAAAACTCATATTTAGAATTATCATAAGCTAAATTCACCTCTGTTTATATAACTTCTCGAGCAACTAATCATTCTTGATTATAAGTGAGCCAAAGCCTTTTTTTAAAAAGAAAAAACCAATTTAATTTTTATTTACATGTCAGCCGAATCAATCGTGGTTGCTTTAAAATATGTCCGCAAATTTTTTGCTGGATTTATCTCAGTCATGCCATTTGTTAGCGTTAAATTAAGAGGCTATCCTTTTGCTAAACCAATATATGCACTTGATAAAGACTGGCTAGACATTGGAAATGACATCGAAACAACAACACAAAAATCAAAAAAATAACATGCAAGATAACAGAAACAAAAACAGAAGACATTCAAATTCAAAAAGTCGTCCAAATGGTAGAGAAACAATCGAAGATATTCTTCCTTCATCACAAATCTTAGAAAAATTTGAAGATGCGATTCCGGGATCGGTTGATAAGCTAATTAAAATGGCTCAACAAGAACAAGAACACAGACATAACTGGCAAGAAAGATATTTGGCTTCTCACAATGTTACTTACAGAGTTGGCCAATTTTTCGGCGTGGCTTATAATGCTGGATTGCTTTATTTGGTTTACAGCTTGATTGAATCTGGAGAAAAATCTTTAGCGCTTAATATTTTCTCTATTAACGCTGCGATCATGGTATTTGCTATTTTGGCAACCACTATTGAAAGAAAAATTTTCTCAAGAAGGCCATCTAGATTTAACAACAATAGATCTAAGAGAAAACCTCAAGCAAGAGCAGATCAAGCTAACAGAGGACCAAGAGAGCCTAGAGAAGTTAGAGAGCCAAGAGAACCTAGAGAAAATAGAAGATAGGTTTTGTTTTAAAGATTTTATGAAAATTGCGTCATTCTTGATTATATCAGGAATGGCGCTTTTTTTGCGTGTTTTTTAGATATTTCCTCCTTGATAATTGCTTTAGCAATTACAACTCACTAAAACAAAAAATATTTTGTGAGTTAAAAGTAGGGGAGATGTATATTCACTTCCTCACCCGCTAGGAGCAAAGCGACTAAACAATCTAGAAAGATTAAATTAATAGCTGTTATTTTCTTCGCGGATAAAACAGATCATAAGCATTAAGCAAATGGCTTCTGTTAACTTTAGTATAACGCTGAGTTGTGGAAAGACTTGCATGTCCTAAAAGCTCTTGAATGGTTCTTAAATCTCCACCAGCTTCAAGTAAGTGCGTGGCGAAAGAATGGCGGAAGGCGTGAGGGGTGATGGTTTCTTGCAGGTTTAAATTTATGCGTATGGTTTGAATTGCATGACTGAAATCTCTTCTGGTATAAGTTTTTCCTTTCTTACCTAAAAAAATTGGCTGGTCAGAATTAATTTCGAAAGGACAAATTTTTAAATATTCCTCAATCTTCTCTTTTACAATTTTAAGCAGCGGAAGCATGCGCTGCTTATTTCCTTTTCCAGTAATTATCAAACTTTGGCCATTGGCCAAAGATTTTTTGTTAATTGAAAGAGCTTCAGAAATACGAAGTCCACAGCCATAAATTAAAGTTAGCAAAGCTTCGTCTCGTTTTATCTGCCAAGCTCCATTAGCTTTCTTATAAATATTTTTAATTTCGCCAAGAATTTTTCTTATATCAATTTCATCAACCGCTTTGGGAATTGATTTGGCAATTTTAGGAGTTTTTATTTTTTCAATTTCCTGATTCTTAATCAAAAAATTGCGATTAGAAAAACGAAAAAGTGAACGCAAACTTGAAAGGCCGCGAGCATTGGAAGCGTTGTTGTGATCATCAAGTCTTGAAGAAAGCCATCTTCTAAAATCATGAACAGTCAAATTTTCTAAATCATTATTATCAATTACTCGACCCTTTACCTTGCAAAGAAAATCTATAAAATAAAAAATGTCGGTTCGGTAAGAATTTAAAGTGTGAATGGAATATCTTTTTTCGCTTTCTAAAAATTTTAAAAATTTTTCGATTAAGAAAATTATTTCCGCGCTAGATTTTTCCTGAATTGAGATAGCGCCAGACATTTTTTGAGTAATATTAAAAAGAGATTTTAATGAGAAAATTAATTAAGATAATTTCAGCAATTTTTATTTTCGCAATTGTTGTTTGTAGCGAAAGTTTTGCGATGGAAAATGAAGTTTGGAATAGCCCACAAGGTATGAAACGCTTTGAAGAAAGCCTATTTAAAAATGATTTTTATCAATTAGCAAATTATTACCAACCACAAATCAATCCGCTTTATTGCTCGATTGCAACTTCGGTGATCTTGTTAAATGCAATGCATCCAAATGATGAAATTCCAAGCCAAGCTGTTGGTGAAGTGAGAAGACCGGATTCAGAAGGTGGCACAATTATTGAATATCACTCTTACTCGCAGCTTAGTTTTTTGAATGAAAAAACCGATAAAATTAAAAAGCGTGACATCATTCAATTAAAGGCTCCACTCAATATTAAAAGTGGTAAGAAAATTTATGATGCTGGATTATCTTTGTCAGATTTTTCTGATATTTTATCACAAGTTTATGGTCTGAAAAGCAAGGTAAAATCTCTTAAAAGAAATGATCAAAAATCTGTAAATGTTTTTCGTGAAGAACTGAAAAAATATTTATCTGATAGTGAGAATTTTGTGGTGGTGAATTTTGATGGAACTGTTTTGGGAACAAAAACTTCTGGCCATTTTTCACCAGTTGGTGCTTATGATCAAGCTACTGATTCAGTCTTGATCATGGATGTAGCCTTGCATAAAAATCCTTGGTATTGGGCACCTCTTACAAAACTTTATGATGCTATGAATACCAGAGATGGTTATGTTTATCGCGGTTATGCGGTGGTTAGTAGGTAGATTATTTCGCTTCTTTCGTCATCCTTGGGTGCGAAGCGCCCGAGGATCTAATTAGTCTTAAACTCTGAAAATTCCGCAAACAAACTCATAAGATCCTCGGTGCTGCGCACCAAGGATGACGGATGTTTTTATGGATGCGAACTCTGTAAAATTTAAACAAAACATTAAAACTATTTCAATTCAATGCCACATTCTCCACAAATCTTAAATCTTAACCAACCGCAACGAGATGCTGTTTTGCAAACTCAAGGGCCACTTTTAGTTTTAGCTGGTGCAGGAACTGGTAAAACTCGTGTTTTAACTTCGCGCATTATTCACATTGTGAATACATTTTTGGCGTCTCCATTACAAATTCTTTCCGTAACTTTTACCAATAAAGCTGCGGCAGAAATGAAAAAAAGAATTGGCGATGTGGTGGGCGAGCAAGTTCATAATTTATGGATTGGCACTTTCCACTCAATTGCGGCGCGTATTTTGCGTCGTCATCCAGAGGTTGTGGGCTTGCGCAATGACTTCACAATTATCGATTCTGATGACCAAACTCGTTTGCTTAAACAAATTATCGCGGATCTTGGAATCGACACTAAACAATTTCCTGCCAAAAATTATTTAAACCGAATTTCGCGTTTTAAAGATCAAATGATGACGGCTTCAAGGCTTGATGCGAGTGCGGTTGATGCAAGTTTACCAAAGCTAAAAGAAGTTTATGAAATTTATCAATATCGCCTAAAAAGCATGAATGCCTGCGATTTTGGTGATTTGCTTTTATATAATTTGGAAGTTTTTGAAAAAGCTCCGGAAGTGCTGGCTTACTATCAGGACAAGTTTCGCTATGTGTTGGTGGATGAATATCAAGACACCAATAATTCACAATATAAGTGGCTTTTGATTTTGGCCGCACAACATAAAAATATTTGCTGCGTGGGAGATGATGACCAATCAATATACAGCTGGCGCGGTGCCAACATTACTAACATTTTGCGTTTTGAAAAAGATTTTAAAGATGCGCAAGTGATTCGTTTAGAGCAAAATTATCGCTCAACCAGCAATATTTTAAAAGCTGCCGATTCAGTAATTTCTAACAATAAAGAGCGCCACGGCAAAACTTTATGGACCGCAGAAAATAGCGGCGAAAAAGTGAAAGTAATTTCTTTTGCTGATGATCGTATGGAAGCGCAAACAATTTGTTCTTTGATTAAACAACATTACGCCAACGGAATAAAGCTGAGCAATGTTGCAGTTCTAGTGCGTGCAGGTTATCAAACTAGATCTTTTGAAGAAGCCTTCATGCAAAATTCTTTAGTTTATCGCGTGATTGGTGGTTTGAAATTTTATGAAAGAATGGAAGTTCGTGATGCGATTGCTTACTTAAGAGTAGTTGCGAATCCTTCAGACGACTTAGCTTTGAGCAGAATTATCAATGTGCCGAAGCGCGGAGTGGGAGACAGCACCATAAATGCTCTTTATGAAAAATCGAAAATTGATAAGACTTCTTTATTTGAAACTATCAAAAAATCGGTTGAGTTGGGCGAATTGAAAGGCAAAGCCAAAGAGTCTTTGAACTCTTTAACCAACTATCTAGACAAGTGGCATGGCATGCTTGATACGATTAAACTTTCTGAGCTTGCTGATGTGGTGGTGAAAGAATCTGGTTATGTGAAAATGTGGCAAAGTGAAAACACTTTGGAAGCGCAAGGCAGGGTAGAAAATATCCAAGAATTTGTACGCAGTCTTGAAGATTTTTCGTCTTTGATTGAGTTTTTAGAATATGTTTCTTTGGTGGAAGCAAGAGACGACAAATCAATTCAAGACGCCGTGAACATAATGACGGTGCACGCCGCCAAAGGTTTAGAATTTGATTTGGTTTTTGTTCCTGGTTTAGAGGATGGAATTTTTCCAAGCTCAAGATCGGTTGATGAAAAGGGTGGTGTGGAAGAAGAAAGAAGATTACTTTATGTGGCAATTACACGCGCCAGAAAAAATCTTTATTTAACTTATGCTAAAAGTCGTTTCATTTTTGGTGATTATCAAATGGCGCTGCCATCTAGATTTATCAAAGAATTGCCAGAATTAGAAATTGATTTTGAAGAGAAATTTTCAGGTGGTGGATTCGGATTTAACACCAGTTTTGATTATTCTAAATCAAATAAATTTGAAAATAATTCGGCACCAAAATGGGCGGCGAAACAATCTTCAGATTTTTTCATAAATAATAGTGAGAAGAAATACGCGGTTACTCAAACAACATTTGAGAAAGGTTTGGGTGAGGTGAGAAGCAGCGCCGCGAGCCTGAAATCAGATGCTTCGCCATTACATAAAAGAATTTTTCACCAGAAATTTGGTTATGGAAAAGTGGTGGATATTGATGGAAATAAATTTGAGATTCAATTTGAAAAAACCGGTAGGAAGACCGTTATAAAAGACTTCGTAACATTTGCTTAGATTTTTAAGAAGTGCGTTTGAATGTAATTACTGATTTTTTCCTTTAAGCCTAAAAGCTGCAGCAAAAACAAATTCTAAAAAATTCTCCAATGAAATTTACAAAAATTATTAAATAAAATTAATTTTTTGATGGGAAATATTTGGTTAATTTCATTCATTCTGCCGCAAAGTTGAAAATGTTTGATCAGTTGGAGCATAAAAATACAGAGTTGCAATTTGCTTTGTTGGATAATGTTGAAACTCTTTAATCTGTAGGTAAAAAATTCCATATCAAATAAGTAGCTTTTCTATTTTTCAATTATTTCTTAGAAAATTTTGATTTGCGACGATGCGATTATTTATTTTCTTCACAAAAATCTGAACTACGGAGATTGCATTTTGTGCTAGTTTCGCTGTCGCAATATTTGCAAAGAGATTGTTTTTGCAGAAGGGTTATATTGCTTTGTTCAATAGAAATTTCTCCATCATCTTTTAGCTTTCGTAAAGTGCGTGAAAATGTTTCTGGGTTTATCCCTAAGTAAGATGCGATAGTTGATTTATCAAATTTTAATTGAATATTTTGTGTTTTATCTCCGCTTTTTTCGAAAGACATTCCAAGTAAGAAATTTCCAACTTTTTGTTTAGCATTACTTAGTTTCAAATGTATTAGCTGATTAACTAATTTTTCATTTCTAGAAGAGGTTGAGGCAATAATATTGTTGGCTAATGATAAATTATTTTTTACAGATTTTCTGAACTTTTGCAAAGGCATTGAAAGCACTTTGGAGTCTTCTATTGCTTGAGCATTTGTCTGAAAATTGTTAACAAACATATCATTAACAAAATTATCACATTCAACTATTTGAAGAGTGGTTTCCATTCCATCAGCATCATTAATAAAAATCCTAATCACGCCGCTAATTACGATATAAAAATTAAGCGCCTTTTCTTCTTGAGAGAATAAATTTTTCCCCTTCTTGCAGTTAATTATCTGAGATTCTTTTAAGATTTCTTGTAACTCACTTTCGTTTAAATTGCTGAATAATGAAATATTGGAAAGGCTATTTAGATCTTGATGGATGCGGCTTATGCTCATTGAAAAATAAAAATCCGATTCTTGACCTAGGTCAATTACAAAAAATAAATTTACTTTATCTTTCGCAGGTAAGTTGATTATTGCGTCTATTAAAGGGTCTCGCAATCTGATTCTTACCATCAATTAAATTTGGATTTAATTTGATGTCTAGGGCTTAAATTAAATTTATGAAAGGTAAAATTGGGTTAGTTTCTTTATCGGTAATTTTGTCAATTTTTAACTCGCAGGCAAGTTTTGCTAAAGCTGAAAATTCTTATGAGCCTGTCGCAAATCTAACTTCCAAAAAAATTTAAACTAAAAAAATCTAACTCAGAACTTTTAGCAATTTCCTACTCAATTTTTTTGGAATTTTTTTGGAATTTTTTTGGAATTTTTTTGATTTTTTCTGCGTTTTGGTTCGCAGTTT
>CAMCME010000018.1 GCA_945875925.1 Rickettsia typhi
CAAATCCACAGCAAGAACCATCCGTTGGTTTCGACTCCGTTCAACCGACGGTTTGGGGTGATCCGACGCTTTGGGAGATTGAAGAATTTGAAAAAAAGGTTCTTCGCGAAGGCAGAACCAAACTTGGTTTAGAAGGAATTTTAGATAAGTTGGAAAGTTTGAATAACCAAGATTTAAGCCTCTTTTTTAAAGATTTTTGCCAAGATTTAGAAAAAATTTCTTACCTAAAAAACCCTGTCAATATTTCCGATTACACAAAACTTCTGATTGCCACAATCGAAAATTTAACTGAAAAAAAATGGCATGATTTGCTCACTTCAGAATCTGCGCAAATTGAGCTTTTTGAGTTTTTTGAAAATCTCAAATTACAAAATAATTTTACCATTGAAGCAAAAAATTCTTTGGCAATTTTCAAAACTTTATTTTCACAAATCAGCTATTTTGAGAAATCAGATGCACTGGCGCCAATTCAGATTTTATCAAGCGTAGAAGCACGCTTGATCAATCACGATTTAGTAATTGTGGCATCATTAAATGAAGGAGATTTTCCTGAGATTGAAGCAGAAAATTGGCTGGGAAAAAAGATTAGAAAAGATTTGGGTGTAGATAAAAAATTACAAAAAATTGGCCAAAATGCTTATGATTTTTGTAATTATTTATGCAATAAATCTGTGGTTTTAACGCGCTCTAACAGCAGAAATGGAGCGTTGGCAATTTCTTCACCTTTTCTTCTTAAACTCACAACTTTGTGCAAAAAGATGAAGTTGAATTTAGATTTTGGTGAAAAATATTTTGAATTATTAAAAAATTTAGAAAGCTGCGAAACATCTAAAATAGAAAGACCAAATCCAAAACCCACCTTAGAATTTCGTCCAAAAAAATTAGCTGTAACTGACATTTCTAAATTACTGTCAGATCCTTACACAATTTACGCCAAGAGAATTTTGCAACTTCGCGAATTGCAAAAAATTGATTTTGAACCAAGTTACGCCGAGTTTGGAAACTTTGTCCATAAGGCTTTAGAAGAGTTTATAAAAAATCCCCACGAAAGATCTATCGACAATTTTGAAAAATATTTTATTGAAGCAGGATTTATTTCCACTCAAGCCAAATTACTTTGGTGGCCAAAATTTGAGAATATTTTTGACAATTTTTTAGAACAAAATTCTGAGCTGGAAGTGCTGCGCAACTACACCGAAATTCCTGTGAAATTAATTATTAAAGAAATTTTAATTAGCGGAAAAATTGATCGAGTGATTTTTAACAAAGAAGGTTTTGCAGAAATTTTTGATTATAAAACTGGCCAAATTCCGGCTACTAAAAATGTATTTTCGGGAATTGAGCCACAGCTGACAATTGCAGCATTGATGCTGATTGAAGGTATTATTGAAAATGATTTAGGAAATATTAATTCAGGCCAAATCACTTCTTTAAATTATTGGAAACTTTCGCCAGACAATAAAAATAAAATTACTGAAATTTCTAAAAAAAGTGAAGAGATAGAAATTTTAGTTGCTGCTGCTAAGGCTGGATTAGAAAGACTTTTTGAATATTTTAAGGATGAAAATAACGGCTATATTTCGGCACCAAATATACAAAATTATAATGAAAATGAATATTGCCATTTGGCCCGAATTAAAGAATGGATCTAAATTATGAAACATATTCAAGGAGGGTTGAAAAGCGATTTACACCTACTTCCTGAAGAACTTCAGCATTGTATTATTAGACTGAAAACCGGGATCCAAATTTAAAATCTATTAATTTGGCTAGCCAAAATATTGGGCCACTGGGAATAAAATATTTGGTCGATTCTTTGAAAGATAATTACATGGTAACTACAATTAATCTTTAAGGAAATAATATTGGAGATGATGGAATAAAAGTTTTTAGCGAGGCTTTATACCAAACTAAAAATCTATTGATCGCATTAGCTTCATCTTTTTGGTAAAAATTAAAACTTAAAAAAACCAGCGTTATATTGATACAGCAAGTTTTTTTAAGTTTTAATTTTCCCTCAAAAATACTTTGCTACTGCGATCAATAGATTTTTAGTTTGGTATAGATATAAATAATAAAACAACTCTGAATCGAGGGCATTGCTAAACTTAATGATATTACTGATCTTCATTAAGATGATATATTAGAAGATCAAAGAAATGCTGTTTATAAAATTTTAGGATTAGAAAGAAACGCTACTCATGATATGGTTAAACAGCCTATCGCAAACTTATGCTGCGCATACATCCGGATAAAACCCAGAGAATGCTTCAGCTACGAAAGATTTTCATGTGATTGATGGGCTTTGTGAATCTCCCTTTGACAATTTGCTTTAGCAATTGCAATTCACTCAATAAAAAAAATATTTTGTGAATAAAAAGAGGGTGGATCAAATGCGCTAGCATTTGAGACGGGTGATTTGAAATGCTAAATTCCTTATCGATCTAAATATTAATTCCGAGCTTGTTGAGAGAAATCCTCCTTCACGCCTTACGGCGTGACACCTCCTTTTTCAAAGGAGGCTTTTTGTTTTAATTGAGATGCCTCTCCTTCAATTTCCCCTAAAGATGTTCTAGGTATTTCAAGATCTGTCTTAACTTCTTTTTTCTTAGCCCATTTTTTTCTTATCTCCTCAACCTTATCATGATATTCCTTGATGCGACTTTCTACAGTTACTTCTTTTGAGGCTTCATAGGTCTTTGCCATAACAAGTTCGCTATTAATATCTCCTGCTTTCTTCAGAACTTGCGCGTCTCTTAAATATTTTCTATCCAATATTTCTGGAAGTGATTTGCTTAAAATAATGTGTGCGGCAACTCTGGCAACATCATTGCTCAAAACTTCCGCATCTCTATCCTCATCTGAAATTGCTTCCATCAAAAATTGCGAATATTGGTCATAAATAATTTTATTCACCAAAATCTCTTCAGGTTCTGCAACTCCTAAATCAACAAGTGCTTTCAGCAATTTTTCTTGGTCTTCTTTGCCAGCTTGTGTAACTACAAAATCCCAACCATTAGAGCTTTTTACTGGCTCGCCATCTTTACAAAATTCTTCTTGTAACTTTTTAAATAAGCCATTTGGAGAAATGCGGCTTTCGTTAACTAAACGAACACTAAATATTCCAGCGCCATCAGCAGAGCCGCCAAGATTATCATCCACGACAGAATTTATTATCGGATTAAAAATTTTGTCTGAGAAAACTGAATATAATTTCTGATCACAAGGATCTTTAATTAAAAATTTAGTCAAAGCGAATTGAGTTTGAGTGGCAATGTTTGCAACGCAGCCATCTCCCAAGCCGCGCATAACTGCAGTATATTCCTCAAGAGCGCCTTCTCTTTTAAAATAATAAGCCAAGTTTTGGTTATTTCTTTGGAAAAAACTCACAAGCTTATTTTTGTTATCAGCATTAATTTCGCTTTCTAAATTCAAAGCCAAAGAGAAGAAAAAGGCCACTTCGTCTTGAGTTGCAGCCACTAAAGATCCGCCTTCATCTCTAACCAAAGAATTTTCTTTTTGTAAAATTTCTTTAAAAATTCTTGGAACTTCCGCCCATCGCATTTCGTCAAAAACTCTCTCAGACTCGTCTCTTCCGCCTTCTATTATTTTACATCTTTCTTCTTGTTTGGCTTTTTCTGCTTCTAAAACCAACTTTCTTTCTTCATCTAATCCCGATTTTTCCAAATATCTTTTTTTGCTTTTCAGCAAGTCTTTTTCTTTATCAAGAAATCCACTAAATATTCCCCTAATTTGATTTTGACGATCAACTATATTTGCACTTTCAAATCTTTTTTTAGCAGATTCTTTGTCTTCCACAGAAAGCTTTGTTTGATCAGATAAGATTTTTCTAAATATCTCAGATTGTATTTCTGATAATTCTGAAATGCCTCTGGGAGCTTGAATTTCCTCAGGTAAACTTGGTGGTTTAGGAAAATTTATTTGATAAGAATTAATCTCTTCAACTGTCATCGGCGGAATTTTCTCAGTCCTTAAATCTAAATACTGACTTAATAATTCCACTTTCGGCATCTTGATTTCAGCATCCAGTCTCTGAGAATTTTCTTCTGAAATAATTTCTTCCGCAGAAAAATTTGGGAAAAATAAAGTTTTTAATTTTTGATACTCCACACCAGAAATATATGGATGATCTTTGGTTGGAACATAATCATCTTTCATTCCCGCCAAAGCTTGTGGTTTTAGCAGTGCCTTAAAGATGTTTAAACCGCCATTAATGTCGTAATAAGAAAATAAATCCGCCAAATTTCTTTCAGTTAAAACTGCATCTCCAAACAGATCTTTTACAGTTTTAATTCCTTCTTCAGTTAAAGATCCTTCTTTTAAAACCTCTCCTTCTTCATTCAAAACATCGATTAATGGTTTTTGTAAAAATTCTCTGATTGATTGATAATTGGCGCTAAGTCTGTTGCTGGCGATATCTAAAATATCATAATCATTTCTGATGATGTCGCGAGATATATTTATAATCTTTAAAGCACCTTTATCATCTTGAAGCTCTTTAACAAATTCTTTGATTAAATTTTTATCTTCACTTGCAAAAGCACCGCTAGAAATAAATTTTGCAAATAGTTCAACTTGGTAAAGTTCATTATTTGGATATAAATTTTTGCATAAGATGGCGATTTTTTCTTTCGGTAAATCTATTTCGGCGTAGCGTCTGCGAATTTCTGTGGCGTCGTAAACAGTGTGAAAAAAATCCTTAGAAGCCAAATCCGAAAAAGCCAAAAATCTCTTTTCCACAACAACTTCTTTTTTGAGATAAGTTGTCGCCAAAGAACTTTTTAAATGAGCATCATCAATTAAAGAAAAAGCGGCTTTAAAATCTTCTAGGCCTTTTGGAGTTGCCAGATCAAAATTCTGATTAGGATTAGCAATCCAAGCATCTACAATGCTGAACTTCAGTCTTTCTCGATCATCTTCTTGAATTAACGGCAAAATTTCTGATTCTAGAAATTCTAAGTCACATATATTTTGAGGATTTTCGATGTAAGTTTTTATAATCTCAGCTCTCGCAACATCAGATGGAGATGAAGAAACTAACTCTCTAAAAAATTCCAATCCTTCTGGAAATATAAAATCAACTTCGCTTTCTGGATTTTTCAACCAAGCCATAATAACACCAGATTGCATCTGGCTGACGCCAATAGTTGGCAAAATTTCTGCTTTTAAAAATCCAAAATCTATTTTGCCGCGCGACTTTCTTACGCAATTTGCAATCACTTCATATTTGTAATAATCATCTTCAAATAAAGAGCTGAGATCTTTTGCTATTCTTAATCCTTCTGATGATTGCAAAGCAAAATTTTCATCAAATTTTTCAATGCTAGATTTAATGATTTCACATTTATTTCCATCATCGCCAACTAAAGGAATAATCTCTGATTTTATATAATCTAAATCATAAGAAATTGCCGTGTTTTTAAACCAATATTTAACTAGAGCTGATCTATTATGCTGATTGTTAGAAGCTTTGATTCCAGAGCTTTCCATAACATCTGTCAAAAAAGCCAAATCACATTTATGACCAGATTTTAAACAATTTTTAATGATAGTTGAAGCATTGTCAGAAGATTCTTTGGCTATAATTTCTTTCAGAGATTTTACATCTTGGGTAGATCTTGAATCAAAATTATCAGGGATTTCAAAAAATGTTTTTATCGCTAATAATCTACTAGGCACATCTGCAATTAAAGGCAGAATTGCTTTTTGCAAAAACTCAATATCAAAATTATATTCAAGCCTTTCTAAGCAGGTTTTTGTAAGTGCCGTTCTTTCTATTTCATCTTCAGCTAAAGGAATGATTGCGGTAAAAATTTCGTAATTAATTTGATCGTTATTTTTTTCTAAAGCCGCTTTAGCAAAAAAATATTTATGATGTGGATCTTCAAATTCAGAAAGAATTTCAGCGATAGATTTGGTGGGAATAATATTTTTAGAATTTTCATTCCATCTTCTAAATATATCAAATTTATAACGGCCAATTAAAGGCAAAGCTTTTTTGAAAAATTTAAAATCAAAATTATTTTCAGGCTTTTCCATCCAAATTTTTATCAAGCCACTTCTATCGCTATCAGCATTGCCTTTAGAGGCATCAACTAAAGAAAGAGATGTTTCAAGATATTGTAAACTGCAATTATTTTGAGGTTTTTCTAACCAAACTTTTATGGCTTGAAACTTATTATCTTTTCTTCTGGCGCTATCTTCACTAAAGTTGTTTTCAAGAAATTCAAAATCGAAATTATTATCTTCTTTTGTTAGCCATTCCAAAAGCATGTCATCTTTTTTATCAGGCTCATCTGCAGCAACTAAAGGCAAGACTGTTTCTTGAAGAGTGGGGAAATCAAAATTATTTTCATCAGATTTTCTCAGCCAATCTTGTATTATGCCAGATTTTCTATTTCCAATTTCCTCATCATTTCCAATTTCCTCATCTTTTAAAAGATCTCTTTGCAAAATATCAAAACTAATATTTTGGCTAGAATATCTTATCCAAGAAAAAATTGCGTTAGCTTTTAAGCTTTTATTATCAATAAATTTCAGATTTTGTTGTAAAATCTCATAACTGAAATTGTTAGGATATTGTAAAACATCAATTGCTAGTGATCCCTTAAATAGATCGAGCTTCATCATCGATTGCACTTGTGCCAACCTATCAGAATCAAGATTATTTCCCTCTTTTCTCAGCCAAGCTTTGGTCAGAATTAACCTTTGATCATCAGTCACTCCTGAGGCAATAATTTGAAGAAGCTGATAAAAATTATAATTATTTTGAGGATCAGATAAATACTGATTAGCAGCCTCAAAGGCTGGAACATCCTGACCAAAGAAACTCTTTAATGATAAAGATTGTAAAATCTTTCTTATTGGGGTTTTTCCACCTCTCATATTCTCTTAATTCATAAATTAATTTCTCACAAACTTAAAAATCCTTCATCCAACATTATTGAAAATGTTGAGGGAATTTCCTCTCTAAAGTTATCTATACCCTTATAATTAGAGGAAGTTTGAGACAAACTATCTGGCTAGATATTTTTTATTTACTAGATTTGTTTTTTGTAAATTTTTATTTTCTTAATTTGATACATTTAGGAGGGAGAATAAGACTCAAAGCAAACACAGTTAAAAAACCACGCCTGCTTCAAGTCTTAGTTAAATCTTTATTCTACAATTTCAAAACCAGCGAAGAAGAAAGAAATTTCATTCTTAGCATTTTCTTCACTGTCAGAACCGTGAACTGAGTTAGCTTCAATTGAAAGAGCAAATTCTTTACGAATTGTTCCAGCATCAGCGTTCGCAGGGTTTGTAGCACCCATGATTTCGCGATTTTTAAGAACTGCATTTTCGCCTTTTAAAACTTGCACCACAACTGGTCCAGAAATCATAAATTTCACTAGATCAGCGTAAAATGGGCGTTCACGGTGAACTGCGTAAAATTCTCCAGCAACTTTTTCAGAAAGTTGCATTCTTCTTTGAGCAACAATTTTTAGGCCCGCTTCTTCAAACTTAGCATTAATTTTGCCAGTAAGATTTCTTTCAGTAGCATCAGGTTTGATGATTGATAATGTATATTGAACTGTCATATTGAGATTTAGTTTAATTGATTTTGAAGTAAGACTTAAAGCTTACCGACCCAGGTAAAATGGGGCCGTGCAAGATAGAAAATAAAAGCTTTTTGTCAAGCTTAAACCCAACACCGCTGGCCTAAGCGGAGTCGATATTTCCCCACTTGCATTTAAGCCCCGCCATTACTAAATTTTACCCATCATTTCTATTTAAATCTTTCCTAAGAAAACTATCTCAAATGCCTAAAAAATCTGCTCAAAAAACTCTTCAACTAGAAGAACTTTTTTCCATCATTAAGGAAAAAATTAACACTAAAGAAAAAAATTCTTACACTTACGAACTAGCCAAAGGCGGCGCTGAAAAAATTACCAGAAAAATTGGTGAAGAAGCTGTGGAAGTGGTTATCGCTGGCTTTATGCATGAGCAAAAAAATAACAAAAAAACGCGCAATGATTTGGTTGGAGAAGTTAGTGATTTATTTTTTCACAGCCTTGTTTTGCTGGCCGCACAAGAAATTGAATTTTCAGAAATTCTGGCTGAGTTAAACAAAAGAAATGTTAAAAAATCTCCAAAGAAACCTACAGGAAAATAATGTCCATAACTCTTACAAATTCTGCCATCGAGCGCATTAAAGAGATTCGCCAAAAAGCTGCTAATCAGGGCAAGTTTTTGCGTGTTGGAGTTTCTGGCGGCGGTTGCAGCGGCTTTCAATATCTCTTCGATTTAGATGATAAAAATGAAGATGATGACATAAAAATTTACGAAGAAAATTCCATAACACTGGCTTTAACTGACCAAACTTCTTTGCAACTTTTAGATGGTTGCGAAATTGAATTTGTTAGAGATTTAGGTTCATCTTATTTTAAGGTGAATAATCCTAACGCTAAAAGCAGCTGCGGCTGCGGCTCTTCTTTTGGAGTTTAAATAAATAATTAAAACCATGACATCTTTCCAAGAAATCATTTTCAAACTACAACAATTTTGGGCCGCGCAAGGTTGTGCAATCCTACAGCCGCTTGACATAGAAGTTGGTGCTGGAACTCTTAACCCCGCAACAATTCTTAAAGCTTTGGGCAAAAAACCATGGAAAACTGCTTATGTGCAACCATGCCGCAGACCAACAGATGCCCGTTACGCCAATAATCCAAATCGCTTAAGCCATTATTACCAATTTCAAGTTTTGCTAAAACCAGCACCAAAAGATATTAAAGAACTTTACCTGCAAAGCCTTGATTTAATTGGCCTTAACACCAAAGCCAATGATGTGAGATTTGTCGAAGATGATTGGGAGAATCCTTCAGTTGGCGCTTCGGGATTGGGCTGGGAAGTTTGGTTTAACGGAATGGAAGTTTCGCAATTCACTTACATGCAGCAAGTTGGCGGCATTGAATGTGATTTAATTTCTGGCGAAATCACTTACGGCTTAGAAAGACTAGCAATGCATATTCAAGGCGTTGATAGCATTTTCGACATTAATTGGAACGGTTTGGAAGGCGCAGAAAAAATAACTTACGGTGATATTTTTAAACAAAGTGAGATTGAAAATTCTGGTTTCATTTTAGAACACTCAAACAAAATAGAGTTGTTTAAACATTTCGAAGATGCAGAAACTCAGTCACGAATTTTATCAGACAAAAATTTACCAATTCCGGCCTATGAACAAGCTCTAAAAGCCAGTCATTTATTAAATTTGCTTGATGCAAGAGGCGCAATTTCGGCCACCGAAAGAACTTCTTACATTGGGCGCGTACGCAGCCTTGTTAAGGCCGCATGTGAATTAATCATAAAAAATCAATAATAATATGGAAATGACCTCTTTAGAAATGACTCCTTTCGACTCAATGGTAGAAACCCTTGGAAAGACCGTATATATACTTAACGAAATTCCTCATTTTGGTTTGATAGTAGGCCTTTTATGCCTTTTCTACGCCTATCGCAAATTCTCAATTTACTCTTATTTAGCCATCTTAACTGTTTATTTTGTTAAGCTTGATTTAGGCGAAACTTTCTGGGGATTTTACGCTGTAATCTCTACAACTCTTGCGGTACCAGCCATGAGAAGAGTTTTAATCACCAGCATTTTAATCAAAATAATCACTAAACTTGGACTTTTACCAAAAATTTCTGAAACCGAAAAAATCGCTCTAACTTCAGGCACAATCTGGGTTGATGGCGAATTATTTTCCGGACGCCCAAATTTCAAATGGATTTTCGCTCAAAAATATCCTCGTCTAACTTCTGAAGAATTAAGCTTCCTCGACACAGAAGTGGAAGAAGTTTGCAGAATGTGCACCGATTATGCCGTGCAAATTGAACGCGATTTGCCACAAGATGTTTGGAAATTTTTAAAAGATAAAAAATTCTTCGGCATGATCATTCCGAAAGAATTTGGCGGCCTTGGTTTTTCAGCTTATGCTCATAGCTGCGTTGTCCAAAAATTAGCTTCAAGATCTGTTCCTTTGGCAATCAGCGTAATGGTTCCAAATTCTTTAGGGCCCGCTGAATTACTTCTTCATTATGGAACTAAAGCCCAACAAGATCACTATCTTCCTCGCCTTGCTGACGGCCGTGAATTGCCTTGCTTCGCGCTTACTGAACCAACAGCTGGAAGCGACGCTACTTCAATCATTTCAAATGGTGTTTTATTTAAAGATGAAACTGGCGCGATCAAAATTCGCATGAATTGGAACAAACGCTACATAACTTTGGGTGCTTATGCCACAGTTATCGGCGTGGCTTTTCAACTTCGTGATCCTGATAAAATTTTATTCGATAAAGAAGATATCGGCATTACTTGCGCTTTAATTCCTCACACAACTCCAGGAGTTAGACAAGGTCGCAGACATGATCCGCTAGCTACTCCATTCGTAAATTCTCCACTTAACGGCGAAAATGTTGTAGTTGGTTTAGACGCCGTAATTGGCGGCGAAAACGGACTTGGAAAAGGCTGGAAAATGTTGATGGAATGTTTGGCTGCAGGACGCGGAATTTCTCTTCCTTCAACCAGTTGCGGTGGTTCTAAACTTGTAGCACGCACTGTCAGCGCTTATTCTTCAATCAGACAACAATTTGGCACTGCAGTTGGCAAATTTGAAGGTGTAGAAGAAGTTTTGGCTCGCATCGTTGGCAACACTTACATATCAGATGCGATGAGAACTTTCACAGCAGGAGCTGTTGATTCAGGGGCAAAACCAGCAGTGGTAACTGCAATTGCTAAATATCACGCTACTGAAATGTTCCGCAAAACTATTAATGACGGAATGGATATTGCGGGTGGAGCTGGTATTATTCGCGGTCCGCGCAACCTTTTGGCGAATGCTTATTTCTCAACTCCAATTTCAATTACAGTTGAAGGTGCTAACATTGTGACTCGCAGTTTGATCCATTTTGGACAAGGCGCGATCATGTGTCACCCTTACGCTTATAAAGAAATTACCGCTTTAGAAAATAAAGATGTTAAAGCTTTTGACTTAGTTTTCTTTGCACACATCAACCATTTGATCAGCAACACCGTGCGTTCTATGGTTTTATCTATCACTCGTGGTTATTCTCACTGCCCTTCAAAATGCGGTATAATAGGCAAATATGAACGCAAAATTGCTTGGACTTCTGCAACTTTCGCACTTCTTGCCGACATTGCTATGGCGCGCTTTGGTGGCAATTTAAAACGCAAAGAAAAAATCAATGGCCGCTTTGGCGATGTTTTGTCAGCAATGTATATGGCAGTTTGTGTTTTGAAGAAATTTGATGAAGATGGCAGCAAAAAATCTGACATCGCAGCAGTTGAATATGCTATGAAAGATCTTTTTGGCCAAGCTCAAAAAGCAATTGATGGGCTTTATCAAAACCTGTTTGAAGGTTTTGGAAAATTAATTTTACTACCTTTTGCATTTTGGTCTCGTTTCAATGCTTTCAGCTGCCCTGCTAGTGATAAACTTGGTCATGCTGTAGTTAAAGACTTCATTAAAAATACCGAATATAGAAATTCATTAACAGACGGAATTTTTGTACCTAAAGATAAAACTCAATCTTTGGGCCGCCTTGAAAATGCTATGAAACTTTTTGAGCAAAGCCGCGAGCCAATTGATAAAATAAAAAATGCCATTCGCATTAATGCCCTGCCAAAAAAACGCGTGGAAGATTTGGTAGAATTAGCCAAAGAAAAAACCATAATCACTTTAGGCGAAGCACTTTTACTTCATGAAGCTTTTGCAGCAGTTTTAGACGCAGTGCAAGTGGATGAATTTACACTTGAAGAATATAAGAAAAATTAACCCATGATTCTGCTAATCGACAACTATGACAGCTTTACCTACAACCTCTATCACTACCTAATTCAGGCCGGCGAGAAAGAGGTTGTAGTTAAAAGAAATGACGAAATCTCAATTGATGAAATCAAAAAATTAAACCCTCGTGGAATTGTACTTTCACCCGGTCCTTGTACACCAAATGAAGCGGGAATTTGTTTGGAAGTGATTGAAAAATTGCAAGGTGTGTTTCCAATTTTTGGCGTTTGTTTGGGCCACCAATCAATCGGCCAATCCTTTGGTGGAAATGTTATAAAGACTTATCCGATGCATGGAAAAATTAGCGAAATATTTCACGAAGGTAAAAATTTATTTCAAGGACTTCCTTCACCCTTCAAAGCCACGCGTTATCATTCTTTAATTATTGAAAAAGAAACTTGCCCAAAAAATTTGGAAGTGACTGCACAAACTAAAGATGGAATTATTATGGGTGTGGCTGATGAGAAGTTGAAAATTTTTGGGGTGCAATTTCATCCAGAGTCGATTGCCTCAGAATATGGGCATGAGATTATTAAGAATTTTTTGAGGCTTATAGCTTAAAAAGTTGAGCTGAGACGAGTCAAAATCCCGATACCGTCGGCCTAAGCGGAGTCGAAACCAACGGAAGGTTCCTGCTGTGAAGTAACTCCGCGGCAAAAACCATCAGTTGGTTTCGACTCCGCTCAACCGACTGTTTTCTAGTTTAAATATTTTTCCCTTAATGAACCTCCAAACCCTCACCCCCCAAAATTACGAAGAAATTTTTGATCAAATCATCGAACTGAAAATTAGTGAAGACGAAATCAAAAAACTCCTACTCGACTTAAACGACGCAAACCTGCCCAGCAATGCCTTTATTGGTGCGGTGGCGGCTTTAAGAAAAAGGATGAAAAGAATTTCGGCGCCAAAAAATTCTATCGACGTTTGTGGAACTGGTGGCGACCGCTTGAATACTTTGAATATCTCAACTGCAGTTTGTTTTTTAGTTGCGGCTGCCGAAATTCCTGTGGCGAAACATGGCAATAAAGCAATTTCCTCACAGTCTGGCTCAGCAGATATTTTCTCAGAATTAGGTGTAAAAATTTCCTCAGAAATTTCTGAAATTGAAAAAAATTTGGCTGAAAAAAAATTATGTTTTTTATTCGCACCATTTTTTCATGAAGCTTTGAAAAGTGTTACAATGGTTCGTAAGGAGTTGGCAATTCCAACTCTATTTAATTTTCTTGGCCCCCTTTTAAACCCAGCAAATACAAACTTCCAGCTTATCGGAACTTCGCGTAAAGATGTGATGGAGAAAATGATTGCGGTGCAAAAAGATTCTCAGAGAACTTTTATCGTTCACGGCCAAGACGGCATGGATGAGGTTTCGCTTTGCGCCGATTCTTATTTATTGAAAAGCGAAAATGGCAAAATTTTTGATCAAGAAATTATTAATCCTGAAAAATTTGGATTTAAGAAAGTAGAACTTGCGGCATTGAAAGGTGGAGATCCGAAGCATAATGCTGGAAAACTTATCGCACTTCTTGAAGGAGAAAAATCTGCTTATCGCGACATCGTAATTTTAAATGCAGCTTTTGCTTTTATGGTGGCAGGAAAAGTTGAAGAAATTTCTGCTGGAGTTGAGCTGGCAAAAGAGATGATTGATAGCGGCAAGGCTGGAAAGGTTTTGGATGTGATTCGCGCTAAAACCGCCGGTTGAGCGGAGTCGAAACCAGCGGAAGGTTCTTGCTGTGTTGATAATCCGCGGAAAGAACCTTCCGCTGGTTTCGACTCCGCTCAACCGGCGGCGGTTGTATTTTACAATCCCATTTACCTAATTCCTCTTGGAGATCTAGGGTAATTTAATCCTAATACTTTATCTCTAAGTTTAATTGCCACTGCACCTTTAATGTCTCTTGGTGAAGGCTGGACTTCTCCTGAATGAGATTTGGCTTCTAACACAGTTTTATCAATATGATCGTGAACTTGCGCTGAATGAAATTTTTTAGATTCAACGCGAGCTTTTACTTCCTCAAGATTTTCTTTATCAAGAACCAAAGCTTTAACCTTATCAAAAACCTCTCCTTTAGCATCTAAAGCAGTTTTATCTACTATCTCCGCCTCACCTTCTGCTTTGCTTTTATTATAGAATTTGATTAAAGAATTTTTATCCAGCGTGGTTAGTGTTTCACCAGCAACTATTTTAAGCACAGCTCGATCTAACTTATGTTCAAAGGCTGCATCTTTTTGAATTTCCTCTAATTTTTCATAAGCGAAAGTTTTTACATCAGAATATTTTGATTCGACTTCTTTTTCGGCATTTTCTTGCAAAGGCAAAGGCGGAACAAATGGCTTTGGTGGTTTTTTCGGGTTCAATTTAACTAATTTAGCCAACTTATCTTTCAAAATCTGATTACATCCCTTCAACATTTCAGAGCTAATAGGTTCATCTAATTTTGAGCCATCTGCCTTTGTCACCGCAACTATGTCTTTGCCGTTAGAAGAAATGCTTAGATCTTCGCCATTTTTTGAAATTGTAGTTTTATAAGTTTCGACGCCATCAACTTCACTAACATCAACTGAAACTGAAGGTTCTACGGTTTTAACGCTACCTTTATTTAAACGCTGTTCGAAATTAAATATTTCAATCAAACTTTTATCAATAAAGTTTGATTCTAGATCGATTTTTGCTTTTTCCAAAGTATCACTTTGTAAATAAGTTCTAGCAACACTTTCAATCTTTATCGCGGCCAATAATCGAGTTTTATTTTTTATTTTTCCCGACAACTCTTCTACGCCTGCTTTGTGGCTTTCAATACTCGTAGCATTTGTAGCATCGGCAACTATTTCTGCATCTTGAGCAGAAACTTTAGTTACTTGTCCATCTTTATAAGAAAAGTTCAATGTCACATCTTGCTTAGGTTCACCGCTTGAAATAAAAGCTTGGTAGATAATACCATCAGCATTTTCTTCACCCTTTGTGATGAAAGATTTTACAGCCTCAGGATTAATTTTTGCTAAGCCTTCTGAATCTGTGATCAGAGTTTTTAAGCTGGTTTTTAAATCTTCTAATTTGCTCTGAGATTCCAATATTTTGGCATCTTCTGCTTCTTTTTCTGCTAATTTATTCTGCAATGAGACTTTGGCTTCTAAGCTTCTAGCTTCAGAGGCGGCGGCATATTTAGTCATCTCGCCTAAATTTTCATGATTAGCAGCCAATAAAACTTTTGGCTCTCCCGCAGATATTTCAGTTATTTCACCATTTTCATCTATTACAAAACTTACTTCTACCACTTTTGGACCCGGCAAATTAATGTCAGCTTTATAAGTTTTAACGCCGCTAACTTCATCAATTGAAAATTCTTTGATAAATTCTTTTTCCGCTTCCGCATCAATTTCTGCAAGTGAGTTACTTGATGTAACCAATGATTTTAGATGAGTTTTCATCAAATCAATTTGGCCTTGCGATTGGCCTTTCAGAGCTTCTTGAGAAGTTATTAAATGCGCCAAACCTTCTTCTAACTGCTCAACTCTGGCATTTACAATCTGGTTATATTCAACCAAATTTTCCGATAAAATTGGCTGAGGATTATCGCTAGTTACTGTATTTACTGCAGATCCTGAGATGGTGGAAGAAGTTAATAAAATTTTCTCATCCCCTCTAGAACCTTTAACGGCTAGCTCATAAGTCACTGAGTTTGGCGTTGTTTTGTCACCTTTTTTCAACTCACCTTCTACAAATCCTCCTTTATCTTTAAATGCTTTTTGGGCAATTGACATTTTTTCTAAAGCGGTTTTTAGAAGATCAGATTGCGCCGTCATTTTTTCGTCTTCTGTTTTCTTTGCTGCTTCTCGCAATCTTGCGGCTTCTAATTCTGCTCTTGCAGCTTCTTCAACTTTAAAATTTATTGATTGTTGGGCTGCTTCCAAAACTGTCTTCATCGCTGTCAAATGGCTGATTCCCAAAGGAGCAGCATTAGCAAGATCGGTAATTTCTAACTCTTCAAGTGAGTATTTTTTTGCAACTCCACCAACGCTAAATTCAATTTTATCTTTTCCATCCTCAGGCGTAATTTTTAAACCAGCATCTTCAAGCAAAGCTGCTTCATATTTTTTAAGAGTTGTGGATAAGCCATTTAGCTCTGTAATTTGAGTGGCTCTTGCTTGCGTAGCTTCTAATAAATTTTGCTGTCTCTCAGAAATTCTCACATCTAAAACAGCCTTGTGCCTAGCCAGCATTTCGCTGGTGATAGTTGCTGGATCAACTGCATCGCTATTAGATTTAGTAATTTTAACTGGCCGCCCATCTTCAAAGTCAAAAGTTAATTCTTCTGAACCTTGTGTTACTGTGGTTTTATAGATGATTTTTGTAAGAGTTGCCTCACCTATAATTTCTACAGATTTCGCCGCTTCATCGCCATTGACCAAATTTAGAGAATTTTCAGTGTCGCTTAAATGCGTCAATTTATCTTTCAAAGCCACTGAATCTGTTTTTAACTTTTCCTCTTTGGCTTGTAATGCTTCAGCCTCAAGTTGAAGTCTTTGTTGTTGTTCTTCCAAAAGATCAGCTTCAGCTTTAGCTTGCGCTTCTAATTGCTCTTGCCTGATGCGCGCTCTTTCTTCTTGTAATACCAGTCCAGCTTCGTCAGATCTGACTTTTGCAGCTTCAGAATATTCGCGTAAAGTTTGGGCATTAGTGTGATCTGGCGCCAAAGCAATTGCAGAGCCGCTAAGCATCACTTCTGTTACTTCTCCATTATCATACACCACAAAATCTAACTCTGATCCACCAGCCGCATTTAATGCCACGCTGCTATATTTTGTGCTATTTGTCACAACATCTCTAACACCTTCACTGATAAATCTTCCCGCAATAGTTGGGGCAATTTCTCTTAAAGAATTTCCTGAAACAGCAAGTGTTGCAAGATTGGTTTTTAAAGCAGCCAAATGTTCTTCAGCTTGTTGCTTCGCACCTAGTTTTGAAATTCTAGAAGCTTCCGCACTTTGTGAAACTGCGGCAACTCTTGCAGCGATAATGCCATTATATTCCAGCATTTCCGCAGAATTTGCCGGAATTTTTCCGTCGCCTTTGGTGACAATAATTACTTCTACCGCTGAATTTTCAACCGTGCATAATTCAATTTTTTCTTTGCCATTCGCAGTATTAATTTCTATTGCGTAAGGTGCATCCTGACTTGCATCACCCGTCAATTTCGGATCGGTTAATTCTCCACCTTCATTGGTAAGTAAAATTTGCGCGGCTGATAATTGTGCTAAATTATTTTTAAGTTCATTTGATTGAACTTGAGCTTTTGCCAGTTCTATTTTAGCTGCTTTTAAAACAGTTTGCACTTTACGCAACTGCTCTAAACCAAATGGAATAGGACTTCCTTGGCTTATTAAATCGTTGGCGCTTAGTTCACTTATAACAATATTTGCTAGCTCTTCTTTATCGCCAGAAGTGATTGTGAATTTATCGCCGTTTTTTTCTATGTTAAGATAAGCATCATTAGATTCTTGCGAGAAGATCCAGCCTTTACCATCAAGGCTTGCCGCTAAATTATTCAACTCAAGCAATATATCGCTTTTTGCTCTTTCAGCCTCTAAAGCTGCTCTTTCAACTTCATCAACTTTGTCTACGATATTTTTATTGCGACCTATCAATGCCTTAGAATCTTTATATGTTAGGACTTGAGCACTTGCAATCTGCACCACTTTTTCACCATCAAAGGAGAAAGTTACTTCATTGTCATCAATATTGGTTGTGTAAGCTACAATTCCAGTTGCAGTATCTGTGTTTTTTGTTTTGCGATCTTTGGCTTTGCCTTCAAGAGCTTCAACACGATCTTCAGCCGCAACCAATTTTTCTAGATTTTCTCTTAAAAGAGTTTGTTGCTGCTCCACATCTTCCACTTCTTTTGCAGCTTTTGCTTCTTCTCTTTCTACACCTTTTTGATAAATTTCCACTTCTAAAGCCACCAAAGCTTCTTGCATTTCAAGCAAGTGGCTGATGCCTAGAACAGCATCTTCATCTAAAAGATTTTCAGCTGAGTTTTCCCCAATCAAATAGCTTCTTCTTTGGCTTTTATCTTTTACAGGAAATTCTACCTGATATTTACCTGTTCCCGCAACTTCTGTTATTTTTAAACCAACTGCATCCAACAAATCATTTTCTTTATTTATTAAAACTGCAGCAGAAGCATTTAACTCGCCGCAAATCTGAATTATTCTTTCTTTAGCCTGATTTATGCTCAAATCTATTTCAGATTTTTTACTGTCTATCGCAACTTTATGAGCTTCTAAATCTTGCTCTTTAACTTCAATTTCAGCATCACCATTTTTAATTTGCACAGCTTGTCCAACTGCAAAAGAGAAGGTTAATTCTTTTTTATCTTTGGTAATTGCAGTTGTGCATTTTGCTAAAGCTTGTCCATCAGCTTTTTCAACATCTTTAACAGATTTTGCCTTATCATCGCCATTTAAATCATTCAGCAAATTTTCCGCCTTGATCAAGGCAGTTAAGCCATCTCGTAAATTTTCCGATCCTGCATTAATTGCTAATCTTTTGCGCTCTATTTCCAGCTCTTCTTGGAGTGCTTGATCAGCTTTTAATGCTCTCAATCTTTCCAAATCAGCTTGCTTATTTGCAAATTCTTCTTTAATCGCAACTCTATAATCAGCTAGCTCGGCAGTGGTTTTAGAAAGTGGATTATCTGCACTTAAAATTCTGGATATTTTTTGGCCGTCAGATTCAAAAGTTAAAGTCTCTCCTTCAATTATTTTTGTGTAAGATTGAACTTCTCCCTCAGGCGTTTTCGCAATTACTAAATTTGGATTTTGGGCAAATTCACCTTGTAAATCTTGCTCCACTTGATGCAATTTTTTAAAGCTGCCTAATAAATTTTCAGACTGATTTTGATGTGTTTCTTGGTTTGATTCTAAACTAGATTTAGTTTTCAAAGTTAAAGCTGCAGCCCCAGCCGCATATTTAGAAAATAATTCTCCATTTCTATAATTAGCCACCAATTCATTTGCATCTTGTTCCACTGACACAACTTTGCCCGAAGAATCTGCGGTGAAGGAAAGTGTTACTGATCTTTCTCCATCATTAATGGTGGCTGTATATTTTTTGCTTTGTGGTGAGTCGACCGCAACAGCTTGCGAAATCAACTTATCTGCGGCCTCAGGGTTAATTGCTCGCAAATCATTTCCAGTTGCAACCAAAACTCCTAATTGATCTTTCAAAATATCAAATTTCGCTTGAGATTGTTTTTGATTCTTAGCTTTTCTATCTAGCTCTTTTCTGGCTAAATCTAATAAATTATCTAAAATTTCTGGCTCTGAAATTTTAGTATAAATTTCTTCACCATCTTTCATTACTTCGGCAATGCCATTAGTAAATCTGAGCACTGTTGTTGGAGGTTCTGTGCCATCAGTTCTGGCAACAGCATCAGTAAGCTGTGAAGCTGCTGCTTTATGCATAGCTTCATCGTTACAAGAAATTTCAAATTCCTCGTCAAATCCTTCTCTTGAGTAAACAGCATTATCAAGATCATAATATCCAAAACCTTCCTCTTCTGCTTCAGGAATTAAATCGCTAAAGGCTTTTTTCAATTCTTGAGATTTGGCAGTTAAAAGCTTGGTTTTTTCTTGCTCAGCTTTTTCTTTAGCTTCTTGAATTTCAACATCTTTGGCATCTTTAAAACGCAGCACAGAATCAAGAGCCGCGCGCAGAATATTTAAATTTGGATTTGGATTTTTATCTAAATTTACAACTCCTTCACCAAAAGAAAATTTTTGCGTAACCTGTGAGTAAGTAAAGCTGTATGAACCATCAGCTTCTTTTGTAAGTCCGTAACCTTGCGTAGAAACTTCTGGTAAAACTTCTCCTTTTTCATCTTTCAAAAGACCTGCAAAACCAGCCTGTATTTGATTTGCAAGAGCGGTTTTTTGTTGCTTCAAGGCTTTAGCCAAGCGTATTTGTAATTTTGTTATTTCTTTAGCATCTTTAATTTCTTTACCATCTCTCTGCACAGCTCCATTGCTTAGCGTGTATCTAGATCCTACTTCACTCATCTCAAAAGCTTCAAGATTATCTTCTTTTGTAAAGCTCACAGTTGCTTTTGTTTTTGTCTTTGTCTTTTTAATACTAACTTCATATTCGATTGAATCAGCATCACCCACTTTTGGAACAATTTCATCAAAAATTACTTTCAGTTTTCTAGATTCCTCAGCCACTTCAGCCGCTTTTCTGGCTGCTTCTATCGCTGTTTTTTCTATAACTTGTTGTTGCAAAAGCGTAAGAGTAGATTTCAGGCTTCTTAAAACTGACAGATCTTCAGCAACTGTTTTATTATCCTTATTAAAAAGATTTTTGGCATATAACGAATAATAAACTTTTAAACTATTTGGATCATTTGGTGTGATCTCAGAAGTAATATCAAATTGACGATTGGCATCTTTCGTAATAGTGAAGCCAGATTCTTTTAAAAACTTCGGATCAAAAGTTATTAAATTTTCGGATAAGATATTTAGAGCATCTATCTCCGAATCTTTTTCTGCTTTAGCAACCTCTATTCTGCTTTTTACATCATTAACTTTTAGATCTGCGGCCTTCACATATTGAGCTAAAATGTCAGCTTCAACAGCCTCGGTTAATTCTCCATCTTTGCCTAAAATTTTATCAATTTTACCATTTTTGACCAAGAAAGTTAAATTCTCTTTTCCTGCGCTGACTTCAATTTCAGTAGTATATTTTACTTCTTTTAGCGCCGAATTAGCTTTGCTTATATCTATCACCACAAATTTCGCTACAGCTTCGCTATCAATGCTTTCTAAAGACTTTGTATTATTAGCCAAATCTCTTAGACTTGATTTTAGAACATCCATCTGAGCTTTCGATAAGCCTTCTTGGCGCAACCTTTCTTTTTCTTGTGCCTCTTTAGCATCTTGAACTCTTTTTGCTTCTATTGCTTCTTCATCTGCTTTTTGTTTTGATATTTCTAATGAAGCTTCAATTTCTTTCTGTTTTACCAAAAATAAATCGCCAAATTCTGCAATCTTTTCATCTATTTCACGAAGACTCATGTTGCGATATTCTTGATCTTCTGATCTAGCAATTTTCAAAACACCATTTTGCAAATAATAATGCTCTGATGAAGTTTCATTAGCAGTTCTTTGAACCGTAATTCCGTCATCTTGATTCTTATAAAAATTTACCCCATTAACGCTTTGTAAAAAACCTTCTGCAACACTGCTTTGAAAAACATCTTGCCCAGTAATTTCCTTAAAAGCGGCTTTCAGCTGCGATGATTTTTCTTTTAAATCTTCTAAATTTTTATCCGCACCTTGTAGAATTTTTTCTAATCCGGATATTACTATTGAATCTTGGCTTTTATCAGTAAGTACAAAATTTAAATCAGGCTCGCTACCACCAAGATTATGAGTTATCGAATATTCATCAGCACCTTCATTCTTGCTTACAAAAACATGTCCGCCTTCAAATTCAATCCAGCCATATCCAGCAACTTTTTGCGCAATAATTTTTAATGCATTTCTTTTTTTTATAGTCGCTATGTCGGGGCTAAGTTGGGGATGTATAATATCCACACTTTTCGCCGCTTTTAATTCTGGTTGATTTTTTAGCGTTGATAACGCTGGAAGGGATGATGATTTTCCAGGCTTATTAGTCAGATCTACTCCTTTTGTCTCAAAACCAGAAGTAGCTCCAACCTCCACAGCAGAAAGCTTAACACCAGCAGTTGAGGCTCTTACCTTGTCAACAGAAGCATCATACTCTGCTATAACACTTTCTTGCGCATCTCTTTCAGCATCAGCAGCTTCTTGGGTTATAACATCATCTAAAGCATTTCCTAAAACCTCATCTAACCTAGATAAATAATCCGTATATCTTGCCTTTTGTTCTTGGGCTTTGGCTAAAATTTGGTCTGTCGGATTAGTCGCCAAAATTCTCTCAGCTTCTGATATTTTAGATAATAAATATCCTTCTGCATGAGCTCGATCATCAGCTTCAGTGTTTTTATCTATAGCTGCTTTCAACTCCACCAAATCAATATTTTCATGTATGATAAATTTGCGTTCTACTAAATCAGGCGCGCCATTTTCAACCGGAGTTCTATCGCGGTTGGCTTGCATGATTCTATTCCTAGTTAAGCCATCTTTACTTTTTACATGAATATATTGATGAGTAACATTTAAACCAGCGTCGCCATAATCACCACCAATGGCATTTTTTTGATCAAAAAAGCTCAGAACTGTTTTATTTGAGTTGCGCTTCATAAAAGTGCCCAATTCATCAAAGCTCATCGGCTCAGAATATGTTTCTACATCATCTACCTTATGATAAACTCGGCATTGCAAACCTTTGCCATCTTCCTCATTTTTATAAGGAATTATAATAATTTCAGCTTGGGTTTTTCCTTGAATTTGTTGTAATTGTGCAAGGCCGCAGGTGGTTTCATTTATGTCAAAATCGGGAAGCACATATTGCATCTTGTCGATTCTGTTTTCGACCACAACATTTCCATCTAGACCAACAATATCAACATTTTCAGAAACAAGAACTGGTAAATTATCAGCTATTAAATCAAATAGACTGGCTTTTTCGTGATGTTTACTTTGATCTTTTTTAACAAAATTTTCTCCTTCCGTAGCCCTATCAAATCTTTCTTGGGTCTTTTCATCTCTTCTAAATCTTATATCTTTAAATTGAGAAATTTTAACATCTCTTCTGAATCTCAAATCCTTCAGCTGCTCATCTTGCACGCCAATCATCTTATCATAATGTTTGCCCAAATTTAGGCTGCCCATTAATTCTGGATCAGATACAACTTTTCTAAACGCTTTAAATAGCGGCCCTGGATCAATAGTGTCCTTATTGATTTCTGCTTCTAAAGCTTTAATCTTTAGATTATTACTTAAATTTAGAGGATCAGTTTTTGCTAGTTTTGAAATTAGTTTAGAATGATTTATCAGAGCATCCTTTCTGTCTTTCCTACCACCCCATGCCTTAGAAACATCTTCGTCAAATCCCTCTTGCTCTATTCCTTGTTTTATCTCCTTAAAACGACCGATTATACCGGCGTCTCCTAGTCTAATGCTGTTTATAATATTTTTAAAAAATTCCTCACGTCTAGGAGATCCAAATTTTGATACCACTTGAAAACCACCAGTAAACTCAATCCAATGGCTGCTATAATTATTTCTTAAATTCGAAATTTCTGAATCTTCTAATGTCGGTTTTTTACCCATCGACTCTAACTCCTTAATAAGCGATACAACGCTCTCAATTCTTTTAGCACGATCAGAAAATTTCTCTATATCTTTATAAAATTTTACAGCATTACCAACTGCTCTAATGTCCTCTTTTCTACCCTTTTTAGCCTCTCTAAGATCATCCAATCTTCCATCTGCAACTTCTATTTTGCTTTTTATTCTCTCAATCTCGATGGCAATTTTTGTAGGGCTTTCACTGGCACCAAAAACAATTACAGTAGCGCCGCAATTGCGTAAATTTTTAATCAGATCATTTCTTTCTTCTTCAATCTTTTGTAAATCTTCGCTAGTAGGATTTAGCAGGTTTGACTTGCCGTAAAAATAAGCTTCATCAAGTTGAATTAAAACTTTTGCCAGATCTTTTTTTCCTGCGGAACCTTGCAAAATTGCCAAATCCTTTTCAGGGCTATTTAGATCTAGAGTCTTCACCTGAGTGATTTTATCACCCTTATATTTCTGCTCTATTATTCTGGTAAGATGGCTTTTTCCGCCACCAGTTGCGATACGAACTTCAGCCTTGCCACCCTTGTCACCACTTCTAAAAATTGCATTATCAATACCTTCTAAGGCAATTACCTGATCACTTGAAAGAGTGTCGGTTATTTCAACACTCATTTTCGACTTAAATGGCTTCACTGATGGATTCATCAAAGCAACATTCAAAGAGCCAGCTGTGAATTTTGTAAGAACTTGTTCTTTAAATCTTTCTTGAGGATAGGTTATTCCTTCATCCAAAGCTTCTTGATAAGCATGAAGCTTTTTTTGTACAAAATCTTCCATCTCGTCTTTAAAGCGATGATTACCTTCTTTTCCCAGCGTTACAACTTGCGCAGAAATTAATCTTAATTCTCTTTGTAAGGCATATTTATAAAATACCATTGGTGCCGAACTTTTGGCATCTTTGTTCAATTCATTAAATTTATTAATGAAATCTTTTAATTCTGGATATTTATTAATAGCTTCGTCTAATTCATAACTAGTTTTGGCTTTATCGATTTCAGCAAATAATTCTCCAGCCCGTTTTTTAAGAGTATTTTGAATAACTTTTTTCTTCTTATTGCCGCTGCCAACTTCTAAAACTGTGGTAGGAAATTCAATTAATTTTTTTTTATCTACTTCATCATCAAGATCTATACCCCTAACCTTAAATCCAAATGATAGAGAGGGGTTTAAATTTTGCCCTGCTTCTTCCTCTTGAGATACTGGCGAATCACTTCTTGATGGAGTTTTGGCTGAAGATATAAGGTGATCAACATCCGACTTATATTGCAGCTCATATTTCAAACCGTTAATCGGGAAAGCTGCTGGAGTTAATTTTGGATAAGTTCTTTTTTTTGTCTCAGCTTTTACTTCTTCAACCACAGTTGCGACATCAGCAGGAACTTCTTCATTTCTGGGAGTTGTGGTTGGAGATTCTTCGACTTTTTTATTAAATATTTTAACTGGTGCAGGATCTCTGCTGACTTTGTGAAGATTTATATCTGGTAGCGATACAACACTAGGAGATTTGACTTTAGTGGTTTTATCAATAGCTGAAGCTTTAATGTTTGGAGCTGAAAGGCTTTCGCTAGATAATATCCTCGGCAATAAAGTGTTTGTTTTAGGAATATCTTCAGGGGCTTTATATTTAACTGGAACAGCTTTTACCGCTTTATTTTTTACCGCTTTATTTGTTGGTGGTGGAGTCGGTTTAATTTTCTGCAAATCCACTTCATCTTTATGTTTACTAGGAACTAATTTTCTATTTGCTAATGATCCTGCTGGAGTTCCGCTTTTCATTTCAGTTAATTCGATAAATTAAATATTTCTTATGGTTCTCTTACAACAATCTTTCATCTCGAAAGCCAGTGAGAGATCTCATGAGTTTATCAGCAAAGCCTCATGAGATCTCTCACTAGCGTTCGAGATGACAGTTCAACTTGCAAAAGGAATCTTACCAAAAAACCTTCTACATCCCCACAATCAACTGCCTAATATCATTAAAAGTAGTAAATAACATTAGAGTTAAAACCAAACTAAGGCCAATTTGAAAACCAATTTTTTGAACTTGTGGCGATAAAGGTTTTCTGAAAATAACTTCCACTAAATAATAAAATAAATGCCCGCCATCTAAAACTGGTATTGGCAGTAAATTCATCACGCCCAAATTCACTGAAATCATGGCCACAAACCATAAAATTGCAGTGGCGCCCATTTCTACAGTTTTGCCAGTGTATTTGGCAATTTTAATTGGCCCACCAAGCTCTTCAACACTTCTTTTGCCTGTGATCAATTCGCCGATGGCCTTAAAAATTGCCACCGAAACGCTGTAAGTTTCTTTACCCGCCTGAATGAAACTTTGCCCTAAATTTAAATCTTCATGAGCTATTTCAGAAGCAGTTACACCAAGGGTTCCCACTTTTATTTCATCACCAAAAAAATCTTTGCGGCTTTGAAATTTTGGCGTCACAAAAATTTCCACAACATCATTAGATCTAGAGATTGTTAATTGCAGCTTTTTATCAGCACTTTCTGAAATGATTGCTCTGATCGCTTCAAAATCTTTAATTTCTTTGCCGTCAATTGCCATCACCTTGTCACCTTTTTGCAGGCCAGCTTCAGCAGCAGCGCTGTTTTCCATCACTTCGCCAATAATTGGCAAAACTTTATTCAAGCCGTTAACTTGAAACAGAAAAGTAAAAATGACTAAAGCTAAAAGAAAATTGGCAATTGGCCCTGCCGCAACAATGGCAATGCGTTGATAGACATTTTTAAAAATGAAAGAATGTTTCTTTTCTTCCTCAGACATTTTTTCGGCTTCAGCTAAATCTGGCATCGAAGCACCATTTTTGTCGCCATACATTTTCACATAGCCGCCTAGTGGAATTAAACAAAATTTCCAGCGAGTGTTTTTCTTGTCATTAAAGCCAAAAATTTCGCGGCCAAAACCCAAAGAAAATTCATCAATCTTAACTCCGCAAAGACGCGCTACGAAAAAATGACCAAATTCGTGAATGAAAACGATGATGGAAATGAGGACAATAAAAGAGAAAAAATTTTGTAAAATTAGCTGTAGTAATGACATTTTTTTAAAAAAATTAATTTAGATTATTTGCGCTTTTCATTTGTCAGGCCCAAAATTTTATCTTTTAAAGTTCTAGCAAAAGCTTCTTTAACCCCCTCTGAAGGATACTTAGATACAGTTTCATCTAAGGCTTTATAAACACTTTTTGAATAACTTTTTTTATCTGCAACTCTACTTTCAACATCTTTGAATCTTGTTTCAGCAAGTTCTTTAATGGATTCTTTCATAAGTAGATAAGAATCACTTTTTTGATTATCCAAAGATTCTTTTGTAATTGGCTTACTTGACTTTTTTGTTTCGTTATAAAAATTTGCCAAGGTTATTTTATCAAGAGTGGTTAGATTTGAGAAACCATCTTCCAACACCTTTTTTGCCGCTCTATCTAACTTATTGTCAAAAGCATTATTTTTTTGAATTTCCTCTAAATTCTCTAAAGCAAATTTTTTAACATCAAAATACTTATGCACTAAATCAGCAAATTTGCTTTTACCAGTAACACTGGCACTATTATGGCTGGCACCAGCATCTCTATCTGTAGTGGTATTTTTATATCGCTCAATTTCATTAGGAGAAGGTTTTTTGTCAGAGCCTTTTTTAACAAGACTGATTTCCTCTCTTTCTGTAACGGTTAAAACCATCTCTTCTTTCACCCCCTCTTTTTCTACTGTGGTGCTGTAAGAAGTTGAATCTTCGCTGGCTAAAGCTCTGGTTTTAGTGGTTTGCGATATACCGTCTTGAGCCAAAAAAGCTTCTTCTTGCGCAGCAAAACTGGCAAGATTATCTTTTGAAGTTGTAATTAAGGCTTCATTTCGCAATTTTTGAGCTATATTTTTAGCAAGTAAACCTCGGCCCTGAGCTTGAATTTTTGTTGCCGCTGCTTTTTTTACAGGAGCATTTTTTGCATTTTCTAATCTTTTAGCAATTGCAGCATCATAATAAGCCACCTCTGAATGAGAAGCCACTGAGACATCTGCAACTTTTGTCACAACTCTGCTTTCTTTTTTAGTAACATTGCCAACCGCGTCAGTTACATCTTCACTTGAATAAGTAAACTGAATCTCTTCTTCTTTAACTCCACCTTTTTCTATTTTGGTAGTGAAAATTCTTCTTGCTGGATTTGTAGCGTCAGCTGGAAATTCTTGGAAAGTAGTAGGTGAAGATTCTAGATCAAAACCACTTTCCAGCAAAGCTTGTTCTTCAGCAAACAGATCTACAAAATTACTATTCAGATTCGTTAAATGTTGTTCATTTTTAGCAGATATAGCTTTATGAGCATCTTTTCTAAATTTTAATTTTGGTAATTTGCTTTGTATTGTTGAAACGGCTTCAGCCCTTTTTAATAATTTCATCTGCTCTTCAATTTTTGACATTTTGTTAGCTATTTGAATGCTAAAATCAATCAAAGATGAAGCTGTGCTAGGATAGATTCTTCCGCCACTTGCCACCTCAACTACATCATTGCCTTGGAAAGTGAAAGTTAGTTCCTGATCAGATCCATTAACTAATGATTTAAGAATGGTTGTATAAGTGATTTTATCATCATCCGCTTCTTTACTAATTACCGATTTAGCATTGCTATCAACACTTGCCAATTTTTCCATTTCACCAAAAAGTCTTTCTAGATTTACTCTTATATTATCATGCTGGCCTTCGGTTGCGGCCATTTTATCTGCTTGAATTTTGGCTCTTTCGAGTCTTGAAACTAAAGCAGTTACTTCCAATATTTTTTCATCAATTTCCGAGTCATGCGCATTTAGTGCTTCAGAATTATTAGCAGAATCTGAGCCATCAACTTTCACCTTAATTAAGTCTTGAGCTGGTTTAATTTCAAAAGCCAAAACCTTATCCGACAATCCATCTTTTTTGATTGTGGTGGTGTAAGTTACTGTTCCATCCACAGCAGTTTCTTTGGTGGTTGGATTATTTTGAGCGCTATCAAATTCAGGAGCGCGCACGCCTGCATTAAACAAATCTTCCAACTTACCTTTTAAAACACCTGATTGAGCAATCGCCGCAGCCAGTTCAATTTCCTCTGCTTTCAATCTTTCCGCTTCCTCAGCCTGCGCTGTAACTTCTAATAATCTAGCATCCAGCTGATTATTACGAACAGCTAAAGCAACAGAATCGCTTAGGATTACTCTGTTATCATCAGCATTTATAACTTGCGTGATGGCGCCATTTCTAACTATGAATCGTAGATTTTCTTCTCTTCCATCAAGCAGTTTTGCACTAGTGCCGTAAGTAGTGGTTCCAGCACCTCTATCTTCAACTTTTGTAATTGGATTGTCTTTAGTGGCATCAGCATCATTGATGCGTGCACCTGCTGTGTATAATTCTTCTAATCTAGAAGCTAAAGTTTCTGATTGAGCTAGGGCTTCAGCTAACTCTAAAGCTTCAGCAGCTAATATATTCGCAGCTTGTAAGCTATAAGCCGCAGCATTCGCTACCAATTCTGCAGGAGCAAATAATGCTTCAATAGCTGTCGAATCTGTCGCTGTAATTAGATCAACATTGTTGTTCTTAATCTGTGGATTAGAAACTCCATCAGCATCTGTCTCTACT
>CAMCME010000019.1 GCA_945875925.1 Rickettsia typhi
ATGACTTCTTACAAAGCTTCTAAATATTTTTACACAGCTTATTCATTTCACTTAAATGAATCAGATTATCGCAACGAAATTAATGAGTTGATGACAACTGTTAGTTTAGAAAGATTTACCTTCGGTAGTAACTTTTTATTCCTGAGAAGAAATAGTCAAAATTCTCAAGAGATCAAGCAACTCAATGTGACATCGATGGTTAAAGTATCGGAAAAATTTTCAACTGGTTTATTGCTTTCCAGAAATATGATTACGGGAAGAAACTTAAATCGCAGTATCAGCCTTTTATATGGTGGTTGCTGCACTATATTTGGTTTCTCAGTTACCGAAAGTAACCCAAGTAATTTAGTAGGCGCGCAGAGATCTTTTAATATAAGTTTATCATTTAAAAATTTATAAATTATCTTGAGTTTCAGCAAAAAAAGAAGCTGTCGAAATTTGGCAATTTACAACAAATCATAAAATCATTTTTAAAATATGACGACAAATTGGACGGAAAATTCTTGGAGAAATTTTCCTATTAAACAACAACCTGACTACGAAAATTTAGCTGAGCTAAAAAAAGTTGAAGCAACTTTGGCTGCTTATCCAGCGCTTGTTTCTTTTGATGAAGTAGAAAAATTAAAATCTGAATTAGCTTTAGTTGCAAAAGGTGAAGCCTTTTTGCTTCAAGGTGGAGATTGTGCTGAAAGCTTTACTGAATTTTCTCATGATAACTTAAAAAACTTTTTCCGTACCGTCATGCAAATGACTATCGCTTTGATGTATGGCCTAAATAAGCCAATCGTGAAAGTGGGAAGAATTGCTGGGCAATATGCTAAACCAAGATCTGATGATAATGAAACCATCAATGGCTTTACTCTTCCAAGCTATCGCGGTGATATAATTAACGGCATTGAATTTGAAAAAAATTCTCGCGTTCCTGATCCAAAAAGATTAATCGAATCTTATTTCTATTCGGCGGCTTCTTTAAATTATTTACGCTCTCTTGCTTTGGGCGGCTATGGTAATTTACAAAAAGTTAATAAATGGAATGAAGAATTTGCTCATAGTTTGAATAGCAAAAAAAATACCGAAGAAGTTATTGCTAAAGTTAATGAGATTTTAAATTTCATGAAAGCTTGTGGCCTTGATTCAAAATTACTTCCACAACTTACCACCGCTAGTTTCTTCACTTCTCACGAAGCGCTACTTTTAAATTATGAAGAGGCTTTCACTCGTCAAAATAAAGATAGCAAAAAATTCTATGATCTAAGCGCTCACATGTTGTGGATTGGTGATAGAACTCGCAACCCAGAAGAAGCTCATGTTGAATTCATGCGTGGAATTTCCAATCCTATGGCTTTCAAAGTTGGGCCATCAATTTCTAAAGATGATCTTTTGAAACTTTTAGATGTTTTAAATCCAGACAATGAAGCTGGTAGAATCACTCTAATTGCTAGAATGGGTGCGGGAAAAGTTGAACAATATTTGCCATCTTTAGTTGAAGCAGTGAAACAATCTGGAAAAACCGTGGTATGGTCTTGCGACCCAATGCATGGCAATACTATCAAATCTTCGAATGGTTATAAGACTCGTAAATTTGATGACATTTTAAGCGAAATTAAAACCTTCTTCCAAATTCACCGTGCAGCTGGAACTTACGCAGGAGGCGTTCATTTTGAAATGACGGGTCAAAATGTTACTGAATGTTTGGGTGGCAATCAGCAAATTTCCGAAATCAATTTGAGTGACCGTTATCACACTCATTGCGATCCTCGTTTAAATTCTTCACAAAGTGTGGAATTAGCGTTTATGATTGCACAAGATTTACAAAAGGAGATTACCTCATGCTAAATCAAGCAGAGCCTTTTGTTCACCAAAGATGTGGAACCATCGCTCTGGTTGGCGCACCAAATGCAGGAAAGTCTACTCTTACAAATGCACTTCTGGGCCAAAAATTAACCATAGTTTCATCAAAGCCGCAAACTACACGCAACAGCATCAAAGCTGTTATTGTGGAAGGCAAAACACAGTTAATCATTCTTGATACTCCAGGAATTTTTATTCCCCGCGACGATAAAATTTTAGAACGCATCATTGTTAAATCTGCTTGGCAAGGCCTTCGCGAAGCTCATCATATTTGCTTTTTGATTGATGCTTCCATTGGTTTGAATAAAACAAATTTTCAAATTTTAGAAAGTCTGAAAAAAGAAAATCCAGATGTTACGGTGATCATTAATAAAATTGATCTAGTTAAAAAAAGTAAGTTGCTAGAAATCATCGCTCAAGTTTCAGGATCTGGATTGAATAATATTTTCATGATTTCAGCGCAAACTACCGATGGTGTTGCCGAGTTAAAAAAATTCCTCTGCTCTAAATGCCCAGAATCTCCATGGATTTATGATGAAGATCAAATTACTGATGCACCGATGAGATTTATCGCCAGTGAAATTACTCGTGAAAAACTTTTCACTCGCCTTGAAAATGAAATTCCTTACAGCCTGACTGTAAAAACCGATTCTTATGAAGTTTTGCGCAATGGCGAAATTAAAATTCATCAAACAATTTTCATTTTACGCGACAGCCAAAAGGCGATTATTTTAGGGAAAAATGGTGAAAGAATTAGAGAAATAAGTGCCGAAGCACGCTATGATATTGGTGAAATTGCAGGCGCGATAGTTCATCTTTTTCTTTTTGTTAAAGTTAAGAAAGATTGGATGAGTGATGTAGAAACTTATGAGATGATGGATGTAGAAAAAATTCCAAATAAAAATAAACCGCAAAAAATTCGTAAAAAATGATCTCAACAATTGACCCAAAAGAAGTAGAAAAATTTTCTGCCATGGCTGATGAATGGTGGGATGAGTTTGGTAAATTCAAGCCTTTGCACAAATTCAATCCAATTCGCATTTCTTACATTAGAGAAAAAATCATAAATCATTTTAATCTTGATGAAAAATTAATGGCGCCATTTTCGGATTTAAAAATTCTTGATGTAGGCTGTGGAGGAGGTTTGGTTTCTGAACCTTTTGCTAGAATGAAAGCTGTTGTAACAGGAATTGATGCTTCAGAAAAAAATATTAAAATAGCCAAAATTCATGCAGAAAAATCGGGTTTAGAAATTAATTATCAGGCGCTTTCTTCGGAAGAATTAATGAAGAAAGATGAAAAATATGATGTGGTTCTAGCACTAGAAATTATTGAGCATGTGGCTGATGTGGAAGAATTTGTAAAAAACTGTGCTGCTTTAGTAAATCCAAATGGCTTGGTTTTTATCGCCACTTTAAATCGCACTACTAAGTCTCTTTTGTTGGCTAAATTTGCGGTGGAATATGTTTTAAGATGGATTCCGATTGGCACTCACGATTGGAAAAAATTCCTTAAACCTTCAGAAATAAATTCTTACGCAAGCAAATATAATCTCGATCTAAAGGAGATAATGGGATTTAGCTATAATTTGCTGAGCGAAGAATGGAAAAGAAAATCTGATGATCTGGATATTAATTACATAATGGTCTTTAAATCGCCTAACTAATCTCAATCTTATTGCCTCCTATGCGGCCCTAGAAGACAGCTAGGTTACTAATCCTTTTCATTTTGTTGTTGAATTTGTGTTCCACCTCTTGTAACTGCGCCATTTGCGCCAGTGGTTGTTACTATAGCGCCATTTGAAGCAGTTGCTGCGGCAATTGCTGCTGAAACTGTATCAGCTATTGAAGAGGCTTCTGTTTTAGCACCGCTTTCTGCAGTTTTGGCTTTAGTTGTGGCTATTCCAGATGCAGTGCTATCTAAAGTTTCAACGGGCACTATTGCTGGTGCCGTAGGAGATGCTGGGGTTTTTACTACATCTGATTTTGAAGCATCTTTTTTTGTTGAATCAGTTTTTACTTCAACTTTTTTTACTTCTAATTTTTTCTTAGCTGGGCCTATAACATTAAATCCTTCGGCTATGGTGTTAGATCCTAAAATGTAAGTTTGATTTGGTTTTAATTTAAACTTAACCACAACTTGGTTATTTTCGTTAATCATTGATTCCAAACCTTCAGCCTTTTTGCCTAAAAGAATTTTCCATTTAGAAGCGCTGATATTCCAAATAACAGAAACCTGATCCCTTTGCACCGAAGACAAATAAAGCTCATCATTCGGGTCATTGTCGTCAGAGGTTATTTTTTGACCGTTAATCCAAACTGCCCAATATTTATCGCTAAAATACATGATTGATGCGAGATAGATGTAAGATTTTTTATTTATTTCTTCTTTGGTTTCGGTGGGAGCAGAATCGGCACTTTTTTTCTCATCACTTTCTTCGGGAAGATAAGTTTGATCATTTTTAAAAGAATCTAAAGCTCTTTCAATTTTTTCACTTTCTTTTTCATTAAACATTAAAGTTGTAAGCTTGTTACTACTAAGTAGTAAATTGGCTAAACCGCCTTGAAGTTTATTTGCTAAATCAGGATTCGCGACTTCATTTTTCGATTTGTCAGAATCTTGTGCATAAGTTTCAGCCAAAAAAAAGAAAGATAGCGAGGTGATTAGAAGCAGATTTTTTGTTAAAAATTTTATCATTGTTTAATTGGTGTTTGCAGATTCTTTTTTAGTTGCGTCATTATCTCCTGTGTCGCTTTTAGTTGTGCCTGGATCTTTTTTTGAAACTTCTTTAGCAGGATCTTTTTCTTTGTAAGAATACCAATAAAAATCAATTTTACCAACTACAAGGGTATTGGTGTTTTTGCCAATACTAATATCGATTAAATCTTGGTAAGAATAAGAGCTAACCTTCTTTGTTAATTCTAGAGATTTGATGATAATATAACCTGGTAAAGCATTGATGAATTCTGAAAGGAAAAGCAAGGCTCTGGTATCATTAACTGATTCAAAGTTAAGAGTAGCGGTACTGTAATTCATTTGAACCGTTTTGCGGTTGAAGACGCCATTGCTTAAAATTTCAGGAAGAATTACCTGAATTTTTGATTTGGAAACGCTATATTTATCGGCGATTTTTTTCAGCAAATCGTTCATATCATCAACTTTAATACCTTGAGTGCTTTTTTTGTTTTTAGAAATTGTTTTCCAAATCTCTTTATATTTCTTGGTTTCAGAAGCCTCATTTTGTAAGTCCATGATCTGGCTTTTAATTTGCATGGCGCCTGATTCAATCTTACTAACTTCAGCTTTAATTTCTTTTTTTTGAGACAATACATAATATATTCCAAAACCCAATATAGCTGCTAAAGCTAGAGATATAGAGAGTTGAATAATTATCTTTTTTCTTAAAATGAGGATCTTCATTATTTTTTTGTTACTGTAAAGTCGATGGGGAAGTTATAAAATTTCTTCGTAAAATCAATATTACGAGGCATTTCAGAATATTTTACATCATGTTTGTCAAAAGCTTTTTTAGCGGCGCTAGATACGGTGTCGAAGCTTTTAAATAGATCGTCAATATCGCCACTTTTATTATTTAAATCACCAGTAAATACAATTTTATATACTGAATTTTTTTGCGGAGATTTTGAGTCGAAATTATCGATTGAATAAGTAAATTTATTCAGAGTTACATCAAAATCTCTTAAGAATTTTAGTTGAGTATAAATATCAATCACATCTCTGCCAGCGGTGCTTAAGAGTTCATCAATTTTTCCAAAATCCATAATTCTGTCAATACTGATAGAGTCTTTTTCTTCGGCCAGTTGATTAGCTGGATCTCCAAGGGCTGCAGCTTTTGCAGCTCTTAGTTCTTCAGTGGCGGCAGTTTTTTTTGCTTCGGCTGTTTCAACATCAGATTTAGCTTGTTCGGAAGCGAGAGTTATGAAAACCGCAACAACTGAAATCAGTAAAATCAGTAAAATATTGGTATAATAAGAAATTTTAAGACCTGTGTATAATTTTTCTAAAACTATCATTCTTGGAATCGTGAATCTTAAAATACTCTTTTTATTAGAGAAGATTTTAGAAATTAACAAATCGCAAAAATTGCTGTTATCTTGTAAAATATTTTCATATCCGGCCCTAGCAGCGGCTTGTGAAGGAGTGTAGTTAACGAAGTTAAGCTCTACATTATTTGTGGTTTCTTTGATCTTCTTTAAAAGATCTTCAGAAAGAATATTAACTACTGGCAATTCTTTAATTAAAATATCGTGAAATAAGCGTTTCAGATATTCAAAAGTGCTATAAATATCTTGCTCATATTTTTCGATCCAATCGCTTTCTGTAAAATCGTAATTAACCATACGAGTAAAAACCAAGCCTTGTTCGGAGAATACAAGTTGTCTAAATCCGCTGACTTTATTTTGGATGATTAAGCAATAGAGATATTGTTTTTTAGTACCTTGAGTTTCTGAAGCAGATTTGATGTCGTTTTTTAGAAGGTTGAAAAGATTAGTGGATTCAACCGGAAGAGCGTAGATACCGATAAGGTGATTTGGCATTTCAGCCAAAAAATCGATCCATTTATTGATTGATTCTGAAGAAGACAGTGAAACAAAAAGACATTCAGATTTTTTTACTTCGAAAGATTTTTTTGGATCAAGTATGATGTAATTTTTAAAACTTTCTCTATCGCCGTCAGAGTCCATATCTCTTTTGGCAATATGTTTTAAGTTCATCGCAGCAACAGCTGGATAAACTTTTTTCTTATAAGTTTGATCGATTGTGTCGAGTAGAACTGAAATTGGAGCGGAATCGTTTTGGGTAAATAAGTTTTTTAATTCAACCTTTTGTTCTTCGGTTAATTCTTCTAAGAAAACTTTATTTTTAATTGCGCTACCATCGTGCAAGGCAACAACGGCGCCTGCATCTCCAATTGTGATAACGAAGCTTTTTTTAGATAACATTTAGGTACAACAATAAATTTGATGGTTTTTTATTTTAAAATCCTGATAGATTTTTTAAGTTAAAAATAATATTCAAACATGCAAATTCTTATTCAATAAAAATGATGTTAGGAATCGGAATTGACTCAATTTCAACAAGCAGAATCGAAAAATTAATTTCAAAATTTGGTAATAAATTTGAAGAAAAAGTTTTTACTAAAAACGAAATTATAAAAGCTCAAAATATAAAAATTACAGAAAATAATTTTAAACCAAGAGCCTTATTTTACGCAAAAAGATTTGCTGCGAAAGAAGCTTTTTCAAAGGCTTTAGGCCTTGGAATTGGCAGAGGGGTTGATTTTAAAGATATTGAAATTGACAATGATGACTTAGGAAAACCTTTTATCAGAATTTTAAATGAGAAAGAAAATTTCATTAAAGATTATTTTAAAGTGAAAATTTTTATCATTCATCTTTCTATGACCGATGAAGCTGATTTGGCTTCTGCGGTGGTTACGATTTCTTCTTGAAGTGAGATCTCAAATACATATCAAAATATAAGCAAAGAATGCCAACAAGAATAAATCCACAAATTTCCGTGATTGGTGCTGGCGCTTGGGGAACTGCTATCGCAAATTTGATTGCTAAAAACTCTTTTTCGGTTTCTTTGGTAACTAATAGCAAAGAAACTGCGCAGGAAATTAATCAGAAGCATCAAAATCAAAAATATTTACCGAAAATAAAATTAGATTCTGCAATCACTGCTGTTGCAGGTTTTTCGGAAAAAAATTTAAAAGATGTCGATTTAGTTTTTATCGTCACACCTTCGCAAGCGGTGGAGAAAATTTTGAAAAAAATTGCCACTTATAAATTAAGCTCAAAAATGGCTTTTGTAATTTGTTCGAAAGGTTTGGATCAGCAAAAATTAAAATTTTTCAGTCAGATTTTTAAAGATATTTTACCTCGTAGAAAATTTGCAATTTTATCAGGACCAAATTTTGCTATTGAAGTTATACAGCAAGTTCCAACCATTACTACAATTGCTTCTGCTGATAAAAAATTAGCTAAAAAAGTTATCGAGATTTTGCAAAATAATTATTTTAAAGCGGAGTATTCTAAAGATCCGATTACTACTGAAATTTGCGCGGTTTTAAAAAATGTGATGGCGATTGGTTGTGGAATTGTAGATGGTTTGAAGCTTGGACAAAATGCTAAAGCTGCTTTGGTGAATCGTGGAATTCAAGAAATTTCAATTCTTTGTAAAAAATTGAAAGGCCGAGGAGATCTTAAAAATGCTGCGGGTTTTGGTGATATTTTTTTAACTTGTTCCACCACAAAATCTCGCAATAATTTGCTTGGTTATGAAATTGGCAAAGGCAAAAGTTATGCACAAATTACTAAAGAAATGAACAAAACTTTTGAAGGGGCGAAATCGGTAAAATCGGTGGTTAAGCTTGCAAAGAAAGTAAAGATTCAGCTAAAATTATGTGAAGCAATTGAGCAAATTCTGGATAAGGATTTATCAAGTGTAGAAATTAAAGAGAGAATTACTAAAGCAATTTTGGACTAAAATGTTAGATACAGTTTTAATTATAGATTTTGGCAGTCAGGTAACGCAGCTTATAGCTCGTAGAATCAGAGAGTTAGGGGTTTACTGCGAAGTTAAAAATCCAGATTTTTCATTAAGTGAAATTAAGAAAATTAATCCAAAAGCGATTATTTTTTCTGGCGGTCCGTCATCAGTTTATGAAAAAGGTGCGCCAACAATTGATAAAAAAATCTTTGATTTAGGTGCGCCAATTCTTGGTATTTGCTATGGTCAGCAGCTAATCTGTCATTTGCTTGGTGGAAAAGTTGGCAAGGCTCACGAAAGAGAATATGGCAAAGCTGAAATTGATATTACTTCTTCTGTTTCACTTTTTAAATCAGTAAAAAATAAACAAGTTTGGATGAGTCATGGTGATCGAGTGGATGAGATTCCTGCTTCATTTAAAGTTATTGCCAAAACAGACAGCGCGCCATTTGCGGCGATTTCTGATGAGAAGAGAAAAGTTTATGGCGTGCAATTTCACCCTGAAGTTGTGCATTCGCTGGACGGCAAAAAAATTATCGAAAACTTCGTAATCAAAATCGCAAAATGTAAGCCGAATTGGGATATGAAGAATTTTAAATTAGAACAAATTACTGAGATTAAAAAAATTGTTGGTAAAAAAAGAGTTATCTGTGGGCTTAGTGGTGGCGTGGATTCGTCTGTAGTTGCAGCTTTAATTAATGAAGCGATTGGCAAGCAATTAACTTGTATTTTTGTGGATCACGGTTTGCTTCGTAAAAATGAAGGCAAAGAAGTCAAGGAAGTTTTTACCAAAAATTTCAAAATTAATTTAATTTATGTTGATGCAGCGGACCTTTTCTTGTCTAAGCTAAAAGGTGTTACTGATCCAGAAAAAAAGCGCAAAATTATTGGCAAAACTTTCATCGAAGTTTTTGATGCCGAATCTAAAAAAATTAAAGATGCAGATTTCTTGGCTCAAGGAACTTTATATCCTGATGTTATTGAGTCTTCTCATCCAAGTGGTGGAAAAAGTCAGACAATTAAATCTCATCACAATGTTGGTGGACTTCCAAAAAACATGAAATTGAAACTTCTAGAACCAGTTAGAATGTTGTTCAAAGATGAAGTTAGACTTTTAGGAAAAGAACTTGGTCTTCCAAGTTTTGTAGTTGGCAGACATCCATTCCCAGGCCCAGGGCTTGCAATTAGAGTTATTGGCGACATCACTTTAGAAAAAATAAAAATCTTACAAGAAGCTGATTCGATTTATATCGAAGAGATCAGAAAGGCTGGTTTATATGATAAAATTTGGCAGGCGTTTTCAGTTTTACTTCCAGTGAAAACCGTTGGTGTGATGGGCGATGGCAGAACTTATGAAAATGTTTTGGCGCTTAGAGCCGTTAATTCTGTAGATGGAATGACCGCTGATATTTATCCATTCACCGCAGAATTTTTATGCCGAGTTACTAGCAGAATCATTAATGAAGTTCGTGGAATTAATCGTGTGGTTTATGATTACACTTCTAAACCACCAGGAACTATTGAGTGGGAATAGAGATCTAGTTTAATTATGTTATCTAAAATCATAAATAAACTTAGCGCCGAAATTCCTTCGGAATCTTTGGAAGAAAAAGTCCAAAAAAAATTTCAACAAGCATTGTCTTTGCACCAAGCGGGACAATTGCTTGAGGCGCAAACTATTTATTCTGAGGTTCTAAAAATTCAGCCTCAGCATGCTAATAGTTTGCATTTTTTAGGTGTTATTGCTTATCAAACAAAAAATCCTCAACTTGCTGTAGATTTAATTACACAAGCAATCGCGATAAATCCTAAAAGTGCGGCTTTTTATTCTAATCTTGGTGTGGCGCTGATGGATCTTAAGTCTTTAGATCAGGCTCTTGATAGTTATGAAAAAGCCATCGCAATAAATTCAACTAATCCAGATTTTCATTATAATCGCGGTAATATATTAGCAGAGCTTAAGAAGCTTGATTTGGCAATTATCAGCTATGAAAGGGCAATTGAGTTAAACCCCAATAATGCAGGATATTACTATAATCGCGGTAATGTGTTTAAAGAAAATAAGCAGTTAGATTTGGCGATTAGAGACTATGAAAAAGCGATAGAGTTGAATCCAGATCATGAAATATATTATGCTTATGCCAATATATTATTAGAGCTGAAGAAGCTTGATTTAGCTATTGCAAGCTATCAAAGAGCAATTCAATTAAAGCCAGATTATGCTGAGGCTTATTCAAATCTTGGAAATGTTTTTGTTGATTTGGAAGATAGTAAAACTGCCATCGATCATTATGAAAAAGCGGTATTTTTAAAACCTGATTATAGTGAAGGATATCACAACCTTGCGACTGCCTTGGTTAATAATCAGCAGATAGATTTGGCGATTAGCAATTATTATAAAGTACTTCAGCTAAAGACCAATTTTCAATATTTGGCTGGCGAAATATTTTTTGCTAAAAGCAAAATTTGTGATTGGAATTCATATGATGAAGAAAAATCTATTTTAGAAAAAGAGATTAAAGAAGGAAAAAAAGTTGTTGCTCCATTTCACTCATTATCATTGGTAGATTCTCCAGAATTACAGCGCAGAGCATCTGAAATATATGTGCAGCAATATGATATAGATCATGCTCCTGAAGAAATATCTAAGAGAGAAAGAAATAAAAAAATTCGCATCGCTTATTATTCAGCAGATTTTCATCACCACGCTACTGCTTATTTAATGGCGGGTCTGTTTGAATTGCATGATAAATCAAAATTTGAATTGATTGCAATTTCTTTCGGACCAGAGAGTAATGATGATATGAGGGACAGAATTTCAGCCTCTTTTGATAAATTTATTGATGTGAGATTTTTAACTGACAAAGAAATTGCTGAGCTTTCTAGAGAATTGCAAATTGATATAGCTATTGATCTGAAAGGCTTCACTCAGAATACAAGATTTGGAATATTTGCATATCGCTGTGCGCCAATTCAGGTAAGTTATTTAGGATATCCGGGCACCCTTGCGGCGTCTTACATGGATTATATAATTGCTGATAAAACTTTGATTCCTGAAGATAGCAAAAAACATTATTCGGAAAAAATTGTCTATCTGCCAAATAGTTATCAAGTTAATGATTCTAAGCGCAAAATATCTGATAGAATTTTTACCAGACAAGAGTTGGGGCTGCCAGAAGAGGGATTTGTTTTTTGCTGTCTGAATAATAATTATAAAATTTCGCCAGCAGATTTTGATATTTGGATGCGAATTTTAAAAGCAGTTAAGGGCAGTGTGATTTGGCTTTTGGAAGATAATAAAATAGCCGCTGAAAATTTACGCAAAGAAGCCGAGAAAAGAGGAGTTGAATCTGAGCGCTTAATTTTTGCCAAACGCATGTTATTAGACGAGCATTTAGCAAGACAAAAGATGGCAGATTTATTCTTAGACACTTTGCCATATAATGCTCACACAACTTGCAGTGACGCGCTTTGGGCTGGATTGCCTGTTCTTACTTTAATAGGAAAATCTTTTGCCAGCAGAGTTGCAGCAAGTTTGTTAAATGCGATTGAACTTCCTGAGCTTCTAACACAAAGCGAGCAGGAATATGAAGCCAAAGCAATTGAGTTGGCGATGAATCCAGAAAAGATAAAAGAAATTAAAGCGAAACTTGAAAGAAAAAGACTTGCAGCAACACTTTTTGATACCAAGCTTTTTGCCAAACATATCGAGTCAGCTTATGAAGAGATGTATGAAAAATATCAGGGTGATTTAACGCCTGATCATATTGAAATAACTGCGATAAACTTAAATTAATTTTAAACCTATGTCACTTTCGCTTTCTGCGCCAGACCAGGAAAAATTCCAGCAAGCTATTAACTTTCATAAGCAAAATCAAATAGCGCCAGCTCAGGAAATTTATTTGGATATTATAAAAAGAAATCCCAAGCATTTTAATATTTTGCACTTGATTGGCGTTACTTTTTATCAAAGTGGAAATTGTCAAAAAGCTGTAAATTTCATTAATAGAGCCATTGAGGTAAATCCTTATAATCCAGATTTTCATTATAATTGCGCCAATGCTTTGAAAGATTTGGGGCAGTTTGATTTGGCTATAGTGAAATATAATAAAACTATCAGTTTAAACCCGAATTATGTGGAAGCTTATTATAATCGCGGAGGTGTTTTAAAAGAGATGGGCAAGCTGGATTCGGCTCTTGCCAGTTGTAATAAGGCTATATATTTAAATCCTCATAACCCGTTTTTTTACTTAACTCGCGGTATTATTTTGAGAGATCTTAAACAATTTGATTTGGCTATTTTCAGCTATGATAAAGCCATTCAATTGAAGCCAGATTATGCTGAAGCCTATTTAAATCGTGGTAATGTATTTTTTGGATTTGGGAAGTTTGAAACTGCAATTGCCAGCTATGATAAGGCAATTGAGATTTGGTCAGCTTATTGTGAAGCTTATTTCAGCCGTGCTAGTGCCTTTGCTAAGTTAAAGCAATTAGATAAGGCGATGGAGGATTATGACAAAGTTATCTATTTGAAGCCAGATTGGATTGATGCTCACATCAGTCGAGGTAATGTTTTAACAGAATATAATAATTTTGAATTGGCGGTTGAGAGTTATGATAAAGCAATCGAACTAGATCAAAATTGTGTGGAAGCTTATTACCGCCGTGGCAATGCTTTAAAAGAACTTAAGAGAATTGAAGAGGCTTTGATAAGCTATGATAAGGTGCAGGAATTAAAGCCAGATTATAACTTTCGTTTAGCCACGATAATGACTGCTAAAAATAGCATTTGTGATTGGGCGACATTTGATGCAGAACGAGCTGAGATGGAACTTAAAATTTTAAAAGGAGAAAAGGTTGCAGCTCCTTTCGACACTCTTTCAATAATTGATTCTCCAGAAATGCATTTGAAAGCAGCGGAAACTTGGGTGCAATTTACTTATCCTGAAAATAACAAATTAGGTACCATAGTAAAAAGAGAGCGAAATGAAAAAATCCGCATCGGCTATTATTCAGCAGATTTTCATGCTCACGCTATGGGATATTTGCTAGCGAATTTATATGAGTTTCACGACAAATCAAAATTTGAACTAATAGCTTTTTCTTTTGGTCAAGACCGAGATGACGAAACCAGAAAAAGAATTGTTTCAGCTTTTGATAAATTTATTGATGTGCGACTTAAAAATGATGAAGAAATTGCCACACTTTCAAGAGAGATGGGAATTGATGTGGCTGTTGACCTAAATGGCTTCACTCAAAATATGAGAATGGGAATTTTTGCATTTAGATGTGCGCCAATTCAGGTGAATTATTTGGGCTATCCAGGCACTATGGCAGCTCCTTATATGGATTACATAATCGCTGATAAAATTGTGATACCGCCAGAAAATAAAAAATATTATTCAGAAAAAATTGCTTATTTGCCAAACAGCTATCAGCCAAATGATTCTAAGCGTGAAATTTTGGATAAAAATTTTACAAGGCAAGAACTTGGATTGCCAAAAGACGGCTTTGTTTTTTGCTGCTTTAACAATAATTTTAAAATTTTGCCGCAAACATTTGAAAGTTGGATGAGAATTTTAAAAGCAGTGCCAGCTAGTGTGATTTGGCTGTTTGAAGATAATGAAAGTGCGGCAAAAAATTTACGCAAAGAAGCAGAAAAAAGAGGTGTGGAATCTGGGCGCTTAATATTTGCCAAACGCACAAAATTAGAAGATCATTTGGCGCGACAAAAATTTGCAGATTTATTCTTAGACACTTTGCCTTATAATGCTCACACAACTTGTAGTGACGCGCTTTGGGCTGGTTTGCCGGTTCTTACTTTAATTGGAAAATCTTTCGCCAGCAGAGTTGCTGCAAGTTTGTTAACTGCGATTGAACTTCCTGAACTTATTACGAATAGTGAGCAAGAGTTTGAGGCGAAAGCAATTGAACTGGCGCTGAATTCGGAGAAGTTGAAAGAGTTAAAACTTAAACTAGAGAAACACAAATTGACCACGCCGCTTTTCGATACCAAGCTTTTCACCAAGCATATTGAAGCGATTTACGAAGAGATGTATGAAAAATATCAAGCTGATTTAGCTCCAAGCGATATTGAAGTTAGAGATAATTATAAGCTTTTGGAAGAGATTGAGTCCGAACTTGTTGCGGGTTCCATCTCACGAATGATGTAGTAATTTTTTTACCAAAAACTTCGCTCCAGCTTGAGTCAAATGCCCATCATCCCAAGAAGTTAGTTCAAATTTTCTATCATAATTAATCACAGCTAAGCATTTATTTTCTAAGCACATATTTTCGATGATTGAAATAAACTCTACGCCATTGGCTTGTGCCAGATTTTTCAATTCTGTGTCCACCTTCAACAGTCTTTCAAAACTTGGCATAGTTAGATATTTTTCTTCATCCAAAAATGCTTTTTGTCTAATCATATAAATAGGCAGCGAAGGCTCCCATTGAGGCGCGCTTCCTAGAATTATGATGCGAGAATTTGGTGATGATTTCTTGATCGATTCTATTGTTTTAATCAGGCCCAGATTGGTTTCTGTAATTTTATAAGCATGCCAATTGGCGTGAAGAAAAATTTGCTCAGGCTTTAATCTAGAAACTTCTTCAGCCACAAAATCATTAATTCCACGGCAATTTGGCCTGCTGATAAATTTAGTTTTTATTGCTGGTGGACAAGAGCTGGCAGTATATTGAATGATATTTTTGTGATAGGCTTTGAAGCCTTGAAATAAAGCGGCGGCGTGAGAATCTCCCCAAATTAAAATTCTATTTTTTTTACCCTCACTTTGACATTCTTTTTTAAAATCTAGCTGAGTGTTTTCGGGTTCTAAAAGACAAGTTTTTATTCTTAAATTTTCTGAAAAATCTTGATCGCTATAAGCTAAAATTCTTTTTTCTTCATCTGTAAATCTGCCTTTAAATCCATCGCTGAAATATCCTGCAAAGCCAAGTGTGATGAAAAAAATACTAAGTGAGGCGGCACAGATAAAGACTTTTTTGCTTTTGATAATTTCTTTATTTCTGCAAGGCATTTCCACATATTTCCAAGTGAAATAAGCGCAAATAAAAGTAGCCGCGAACAAAATAATTAATAATAAATTGCTAGCAGGGCCAGAAATTATTTGTTTAGCAAAAGCGTAAAATGGTTGATGCCACAAATAAGCGCTATAGCTGATCAGACCAATTCCTGTAAATAATTTGCTGCTAAGAATTTTTCCTACAAAAGTTTCTGGCGTGGTAAATGAAATAACTAAAACAGCACCCAAAATTGGAACCAGAGTATATAAGCTTGGAGAAGGGATGCGATTATCAAAAACAATGAGAGAATATATAATAAAAATAGGCCGAGAGCGCTTGCTAATTGGCTTTTAGAAGTGAGTTGGTTTTTGTTGTAAAAATAAAAAGCTATTAAGGCACCAATTAAAATTTCCCATAGACGGCTGGGAAGTAGAAAAAATGCAAAAGACGGATTGGTTATGGAAAGGCAGCTAGCAAGAATTAAACTGATAAATACAATTATAGAAAAAATAACGATCATCCATTTTTTGCCCAATTTCCAAAGTGAAATTAAGAGCAAAGGAAATAAGAGATAATATTGCTCTTCCACGGCTAAACTCCAAGTGTGAAGTAGGGGTTTAAGATCTGAAGTTGGGCCGAAATATCCGCTGGTGAAGAAAAATAAAATATTGGAAGCAAAGAGTGGAACTGCGATGAGGCTTTTGGAAAAGTCCTTCATCTCTAAAGGAAGAGAACAAAACCACGCAAATGGCAAACAGCAAAACATTACAAAAAAAAGTGCTGGAATTATTCTTCTGACTCTTCTTTCGTAAAAATTTAACAGAGAAAATTTTTCAGCTTCTTTTTCAGAAATTATGATTGAGGTAATTAAATAGCCGCTGATTACGAAAAATATATCCACACCAATAAATCCGCCGCTAAAAGCTGGAAAGCCAGCGTGAAATAAAATCACTGGAACAACAGCCAAAGCGCGCAGGCCATCTATTTCTTTTCTGTGTTTCATCTAATTTTTAGGGGTATTTATTTTTTCTCAAGCTGTTGGATATTTTAAAAGGAATATTTTTATTCTCACCTGAATTACCTATTTGATATTAAAAAAAACTAGCGAACATGCTCGCCAGTTTTTGATCTTATAATTCAAATAAAATTTCCCAATGTCAAAATTCGAATTACCATATGTTCAGCCAATTTCTGCTGACAAAAAAGTTCTTTATAAAAATGCTCGCATCATCGATCCAGAATCTGGCTATGATAAAGTTGGTCAGCTATTAACAATTGGTGATAAAATTTCTGATTTTGGTGAAAATGTTTCAGCTTCAGATGCTGAAATTGTTGATTGCAAAGGCTTAGTTCTTTCTCCTGGTTTAATTGATATTCAAGTTCATTTCCGCGATCCGGGTCAATCTCATAAAGAAGATTTAAATTCAGGAAGTAAATCTGCGGTAGTTGGTGGAATCACGACTGTGGTGTGCCAGCCAAATACTTCACCAACCCTAGATTCAGTTTTAACTTTTGATTATTTGCGCCTTAAATCCCGCGAAGTTGCTTATTGCAATATCCGCGCTTATGCCTGCATCACTAAAGGAATGAAAGGTGAAGAACTTGCTGACATGAATAGTTTGAAAGAAGCAGGGGCAGTTGGTTTCACTGATGACGGCTTGCCAGTGATGAACGCCAATGTGATGCGTCGTGCTTTTGAATATTCTAAAAATTTGAACTTGGTGGTGGCGCAACATGCTGAAGATTTAAACCTTACCAATAAAGGCTGCATCAATGAAGGCCGCGTTAGTTTAGAACTTGGTGTGCGTGGCATTCCAAATATTTCTGAAAGTGTGATTGTGGAGCGCGATCTTGCAATTTTAGAAGCCGTGGGTGGTCGTTATCACTTGCTGCATGTTTCAACAGCTGAAGCATTAGACGCAATTCGCCGCGCTAAAGCTAAAGGCTTGAATGCTACAGTTGAAGTTTCTCCACATCATTTTGCTTTAAATGACGAACAAGTTCTGAAAAGCGGAACTAACGCTAAAATGAATCCACCTTTAAGAAGTGAAGCTGATCGTTTGGCTTTGATTGAAGGTTTAAGATCTGGTTTGATTGATGCGATTGCTACAGATCACGCGCCACATGATTTGCCTTCAAAAGAAAAATCTTTGGAAGAGGCCAGCTTTGGAATTGTTGGTGTGGAAACCATGTTGCCAATTTCTTTAAATTTATTTCATGACGGCGTTTTAAGCCTTAGAGATTTGCTTGCTAAAATGACTTGCAACGCTGCAAAAATTATCAATTTCGACGGCGGCGTAATCAAAAAAGGTGCTAGAGCAGATTTAGTTTTGATTGATTTAAATCATGAATGGGAAATTCAATCTAAAAACTTCCACAGCAAATCCAAAAATTCTCCTTTTGACGGCTTTAAAGTGAAAGGCAGAGCGGTTAGAACTGTGGTGGCTGGGAAGACTGTTTATGAAATCTAATCCAAAAATTCTTATCATTGCCGGCTCTGATCCTAGTGGTGGGGCGGGGATTCAGGCAGATATTAAGACTGCTTCGTCGCATAAGGTTTATTCTTCTGCCGTTGTCACTTGTATTACCGCCCAAAATACTCAAAAAGTTTTCGCAATTCACAATTCGCCAATCGATTTTCTAAAACAGCAAATCGAAGTTGTTTTGGATGATATAAAATTTGACGCCATAAAAATTGGTATGCTGGGGACAGCTGAAATTATTGGCTGTGTTTCGGAAATTTTACAAAAAAAAGCTAAAAACATTCCGCTAATTTTAGACACTGTGATGGTGGCAACTTCGGGAGATTTGCTGCTGAAAGAAAATGCTGTGGAAGCTTTAAAATTGAAGCTGATTAAAGGTGCAAAAATTGTCACTCCAAATATTGACGAAGCACAAGTTTTGGCAGAAATGGAAATTAAAGATGTAGCCGACATGAAGTCTGCCGCCATAATTATTAAGGCTTTAGGATGTAAATCTGTTTTGGTGAAAGGCGGACATTTGAAGGAAAAAAACGGTAAAATTTTTAGCATTTTTTTAGACGAAGCAGATCAATTTCATATTATCAGCAATAAAAAAATCGGTAAGAAAAATATTCATGGAACTGGATGTACACTGGCTTCGAGTATTGCTTGTAATGTTGCAAAAAAGATGGATTTGGTTAATGCAGTTAGATCTGCTAATAAATATGTTTACCGCGCGATTGTGAAAAGTAGTTCAGTAGGAAAGGGAAGTGATGTTTTGGGGCATTTTTAAGTATCTTTGTCATCTCGAGCGTTAGCGAGAGATCTCATGAGTTTATCCGCAAAACTTTATAAGATCTCTCACTTCGTTCGAGATGACAGCAGGTTATTTAGTAACTAAAACCCGTGTTTCTTAACAAGAATCTCAGCAATTTGCACAGCATTTAGCGCCGCACCTTTTCTTAAATTGTCAGAAACAACCCAAATCGAAAGGCCATTTTTAACTGAAGTGTCTTTTCTAATTCTTGAAACAAAAACTGGATCTTGCATTGAAGTTTCAACTGGGGTTGCAAAAATCATATCTTTTGGTCTGTCTAAAACCAAAATTCCGTCAGATCTTTCTAAGGCTCTGCGAGCTTGTTCAACTGAAATTGGATTTTCAAATTCAATATTCACAGCTTCTGAATGGCAGTTGAAAACAGGAACGCGAACGCAAGTTGCTTCAACTTCAATTTCTGAACCCATAATTTTTTTGGTTTCAACTTTCATTTTCCATTCTTCTTTGGTGCAACCATCTTCCATGAAAACATCAATTTGTGGAATCACATTGAAAGCAATTCTTTTGCTGAATTTCTGTGGAGCAGGCATTTGGTTAGCATAGATTTTTTTGGTTGAATCATAAAGTTCATCCATAGCTTCTTTGCCCGCACCTGAAACTGCTTGGTAAGTGGCCACCACAACGCGTTTGATTTTGGCAATGTCATGCAAAGGTTTCAAAGCAACAACCATTTGAATAGTTGAGCAATTTGGATTGGCGATGATGCCGCATTTTGTGTAGCCAGCAATTGCTTCAGGATTAACTTCTGGAACAACTAGTGGAACATTTTCATCCATTCTGAAATGAGAAGTATTGTCTATAACAACGCAACCTTGAGCAGCAGCACGAGGTGCATGAATTGCAGAAACTGCTCCACCCGGAGAAAATAAACCGATTTTGGTGCCAGTAAAATCAAAATCTTCTAATGCTTGAACTGTAAGGTCTTTATCGCCGTAACTAACCTTCATGCCAACTGAATTGCGCGAAGCAAGGGCAACAACTTCATCAGCAGGGAATTTTCTTTCTGCTAAAATATTTAAAATTTCACGACCGACATTTCCTGTTGCACCTGCAACAGCAATTTTTCTTTTAGACATTTCGATTTTTTTTGAGATTGATAATTGCCACTTATATTGTCACTCTGATTAGAGTATCGGGACTTTGAAAAGGCGGGTCTCACAATATTAATATCACTAAAAAAGTAAAGTTAGGTTTTATAAAATGATAAAAAAGTTTTTTATAATTGCAGGCGAAGCTTCTGGTGACTTGCTTGGATCGAAGTTAATGCAAGAACTAAAAATAGAATTAGCCGCAAAAAATTGTCAGGCAGAATTTGTCGGAGTTGGCGGCAAGCTTATGCAAGAGCAAGGTTTGGCGAGTATTTTTCCAATGGAAGAATTATCAATAATGGGATTTTTAGAAGTAGTTCCCCATATTCCAAAATTACTGCGCCGCATCAATCAAACAGGGTCCAAGATCATTGATATAAATCCAGATTTTGTGATCACAATTGATTCGCCAGATTTTTGTTTTCGGGTGATGAAAAAATTAAAATCGCGCATTAATTCTGAAGATTTATGCGTGCCATGTTCAGGTTTTGGCAAGCCTTATAAAGCCAATTTTAAAAAAATTCATCTCATTGCACCGTCAGTTTGGGCCTATCGTGAAGGCAGAGCGGCGAAAATTGCTAAACTTTATGATTTGCTGCTGGCAATTTTGCCTTTTGAGCCGCCTTATTTTGAAAAATATAATTTAAAGACAGTTTTTATTGGTCATCCGATTGTGGAAAAAGCGCCAGATTTTTCTAAAAAAGAAATCCTGAATTTAGAGTTTCGTGCAAAATATAAAATCGCGCCAAGCGATGTGGTTCTATGTGTAACTCCAGGAAGTAGAAATGGTGAAGTGAAGAGAATTTTTCCTGAATTTATTTCTGCTATCAATTTGCTTTTAGAAAAAAAACCCAATTTAAAAATTGTGATTCCTTTGGTGGATAAAACGCGAGCTTTGGTTAGTGAAATGGCGAAAGAAATAAAATCTGAATATTTTTTGATTGAAAAAGACGATAAAGAATCGACCTTTTTTGCGGCCGATTTTGCCTTGGCTAAATCTGGCACAAACACCGTAGAATTCTCTCTTTATCGCTTGCCCATGTTGATTGCTTATAAGATTAATTTTATCACTCATTTTTTGGTTAAAATGATGATCAAAATTAAATATGCCAATTTGATTAATTTAATTTCGAACAAGGAAGTGATTCCTGAAATGTTGCAGAAAGATTGCGAAGGGCAGAAGATTTTTATGAAGTTGGAAAATTTGATTAATGATAAAAATTTAGCGCAAAAGCAAATTGATGAAAGCCAATTGGCTTTAAGAATGATGGGTTATGAAAGTGTGGAAAAGTCTAGTACGAAGGCGGCGAAAGAAATTTTAAATATGTTAAAAAATGCTTAAAAAAATTAAAGCTGTGCAATTTGCTTTTTTGGGCATGTTGCTTTTTTCAAGCAGTGTTTATGGCCAAGAAAAAAGCAAAGAAAAAGCCTGTAGCACAAATTATTCTTACATAGTTTTTGACGAAAAAACTGACAATATTTTGTTCGAAAAAAAAGCTGATCAAATTTTATATCCTGCTTCTTTGGTAAAGGTGATGACTCTTTATCTAACTTTTGAGGCGCTGGAAAAAGGCGAGATTAAAGAAGATGAAATGTTGGTATTTTCGCTTTATGGCGAGGAAGTTTCGGAGGTGAATAAGGTTAATAGTTTTCACGCTAAAGAGGGAGAAAAATTGATGGTGAAAGATGCAATTCACGCCGTGATTGTAAAATCTTTTAACGAAGCCGCTGTTGTTTTGGCCGAAGCAGTGGCAGGGGACGAATGGCATTTTGTGCGCAAGATGAATGCTAAAGCTAAAGAACTTGGAATGATTAATACTAGTTTCAGAAATGCTAGCGGACTTCACGAAGAGGGTCAATATACCACGGCCTATGATTTAGCGCGTTTGGCCAATGCCATTACTAAAGATTTTCCTAAATATTATCACCTTTTTGCCTTAAAGCATTTTAGTTATCGGGGCACAAAATATGACAGTCATAATCATGTTCTTATGGAATATAAGGGTGCAGAAGGAATGAAGACGGGCTTTACTAAGGCTTCAGGATTTAATTTGATAAGTTCGGCGGGTAAAAAAGATGAAAGAGTTATTTCGGTTTTGATGGGCTGTTCAACTTTTCAGAAACGCGACTCACTGATGAAGAATTTACTTGATGATGCTTTTGAGAAGATGGCCAAAAAAAGCCATGATGGATTTGAGATGAAATTGTCGAAGGGGTTTAATTTTGGTAAGGCCAAATCGTAGTTTTATTTTAAGCAGACTATCATTTCGAGCGTAGCGAGAAATTTCATGAATTTTAAACTCCGAGCTTAAGCCTAGTGAGATTTCTGGCTACGCTCGAAATGACAGTTAGCTTAAAGATGCCGGTTTCTTAAGAATTTCTAATCTTCTCTTCCAAACTTTTCACTTCTTGCAAAATCACTTGATCAGCATTCATCAATTCCTGAACCAATTTCACCGAATGAATTACAGTTGCATGATTCTTGCCGCCAAATTCTTGGCCAATTTTTGGTAGGCTTAAAGAAGTAAGGGTTTTTGAAAGATACATAGCGATTTGTCTTGGGCGAACAATTGCTTTAGTTCTGTTGCTTGAAGATAAATCAGCAATTTTAATTTCGTAAAAAGCAGCTACAGCTTTTTGAACTTTTTGAATAGTTGGGGCTGTAGAATTTGAAGCTCTGATATAGTCAGTTAAAACTTCTTTAGCATTTTCTAGAGTAATTTCATCGCCATTTAAAATTTTGCCAGCGATTAATTTTCTTAAAGCGCCTTCAAGATCGCGAACATTGGTAGTGATTTTTTCAGCTAAAAAGCTGATCACTTTATCGCAAATTTCTTGCTCATGCATTTTGGATTTTTCTTTCAAAATAGCCACGCGGTCTTGGTAATCAGGGTTTTTGAAATTTACAATCATGCCGCCAGAAATGCGGGATTTAAGTTTTTCATCGATATTTTCTAAATCACTGGGGCAGCGATCGCAAACCAAAACCACTTGTTTATTTTCTTCAACTAGGCGGTTGAAGCTATTCATAAATTCTTGTTGAGTGCCTTCTTTGCCAGCGATGAATTGCACATCATCTACAATTAGCACATCAATGGTGCGCATTTTTTCTTTGAAATCCATTGTGGCATTGCCGCGCACAGATTGAACGAAATGATACATAAATTTTTCGGCAGACAAATAAACCACTTTTTTCGACTTATCTTTTTCTTTTATTTGCCAAGCAATTGCTTGCGCCAAATGAGTTTTGCCCATTCCGATATTGCCATGTATAAAAAGAGGAATCGCTTCGTTAAATAAATCGATTTGACCTTCAACACCAGCCGCCATTTTTGCCATTGAGCAGGCCATTCTATTATATTTAGCGCTGACGAAATTTTTGAAAGTGTAACGCGGATTTAGTTCGGTGCCGAAAGCAAAAACATTTTCATGTTTAGAAATGCTAACAACTTTTTGGTCTGAAGAAGAATCAAAAACAGCATTTTGTTTTTCTGATTTTACGACATAGATAACCGAAACTTTTTTAACTTGTGGACGCAAAATTTGAGTCACGCTTAAAAGATTAGTGTGGTTTTTTGGTTCAACAAATTCTCTGATAATCCAATCGCGGATGAATTTTGAAGGGGCACTGAAAATTACTTCGCCGCTTGACTGCGAGAAGATTTCTAATTTGTTAAGCCATTTAGAAAAGCTTTCTTCACCAAATTCTTTTTGGCATTCTTTAAAAAAGGCGTTCAGAAAATTTTCTTCTAAAGAATGAATATCATCATGTGTTAATTGGCCTAAGGCCACAGCTGATGTCATTACTTTTGTCTCCAAGGTAGAAGGTCAGCTTTCCAGCCGTTAATTTTTCCTCTGTGAGAATCTTTATTTAAATCACCTTCAAAACCTGAAGATAAGTTAAAGCAATTTTTATAGCCAAGATTGATGGCGTGATTTGCAGCAGCGTTAGATCTGCCACCAGTGCGGCAGATGAATATGATTTTAACTTCTTTAGCAACATCGCTAAAAAAGTTTTGCATTCCTTCATCAAGCCCTTCAGCAAATTCTGGGTTGATTTGCATGTCGGGAAATATTTGCCAAGGCAATAAAACCATTCTGCTATCGAAAGCTTCAGGATCAACAAAGCCCACAAAATGAATTTCTTCAAAGGTTCTCACATCTATTAAGACTGAATTTTTGTCATTGGTTAGAAGTTGATAAGCTTCTTTTGGGCTAATTTGGCTAACTGTCATTAAACTCTGATTCTCGATATTATTTTTTTTTCCGTTTTGGGAGATTTTTGCAGTTCTCGTTTTTGTGAAGAACTGAACTTCTTTGTGAAAAACTGTTGTAAAATTGAAGTGCAGTTTTCTAGAAATTTTTTAAAACTTTTTTTAAAACTTTTTAAATTTGATTGCAGGCATTTTTTGGAGAAATTCGACTTTGTAAAGAAGATTATTTTTAATTAATGGAAATAATCTCCTTGACAGTGGGCGGGCCTAAAAACTATCTCATGTCATTCATGTATGGCCAGTGTTTTCAAGGCTTCAGACTATGTTACTAGGTGTGAGTGTTAGAGGTGCAGGAGGCTAATTCTACACAAGGTATTTTTTCAAAAAATCTAAATATTTTTTTTGAGACGAATATCAGTGTAAAGAAATATTTTTGAGAATTTTTAGTTAGATTTTTAAGAATTTATTTTGAATTTTTTGGGAATTTTTGAGGAGAAAATATAACAAACAGCCCGAGTAAAATTATTGGTAAAGATAATAGCTGACCCATTGTGATCTCATAAAATAAAAATCCGAGTTGGGCATCAGGCTCGCGGAAATTTTCGATTAAGATTCTGAAGCTACCGTAAAAGATTAAAAATAGACCACTTAAAGTCCCAAGCTTTTGGTTGATTTTGGTGAATCTGTTTAAAGAAAAGAGAATTATAAAAATCAAAATTCCTTCTAAAGCTGCTTCATAAAGTTGGCTAGGATGTCTTGGTAAATCGCCAGCGCCAGGAAAAACCACGCCGAAATTTGAGCCAGAAACTCGACCATAAAGTTCCATATTTACGAAATTGGCGAGGCGTCCGAAGAACAATCCGACAGGTGCTGCGATTGCAAGAGTGTCGGTAAGTTGCAGAAAATTGATTTTATATTTTTTGGCAAAAATCCACATGCCCAAAATTGAGCCTAAAAGCCCGCCATGAAATGACATGCCCCCATTCCAGAAAGCGAGAATTTCTAGAGGGTGTGAGAGGAAGTATTGTGGGTTGTAAAAAAAGACATAACCAAAACGCCCGCCCAGCATAATCGAAAATACTGCCCACATTAACCAATCATCATAAGCTTTTTCAGATAAAAACTTTTGCTTGTCGTTAGTTTTTTTAAGCCAGAAGAGAGTGAATAAAATGCCGATGATATAGGTCAGAGAATACCAACGAATGGCGATGGGCCCAAAGGCGATGGCGACTGGGTCTATTGCAGGAAGGATGATGGGGAAGTTGAACATTTTTTGTTTTTATTGGTTTTATACACACTGTCATTTCTTCTACACACTGTCATTTAGAGCGAAGCGAGAAATCTCATGAGTTTAAGCTCGGAGTTCAAGAGTCATGAGATTTCTCGCTTCGCTCGAAATGACAGTACGGAGAAATAGGGCTAACGGTTACAAAATTTTACCTACCACGATAAGCCGGCACGCCTTGATCAGCAATCCACAAATCTTTCGGTGGCAAAGAAGTTTGAAAGAAAATATCAATCGGAATACCGCCTCTTGGATACCAATAGCCGCCAATTCTCAGCCATTTTGGTTTGATGCAAGCAATGATGTCTTTGGCAATTTGTACGGTGCAGTCTTCGTGAAAAGCGCCGTGATTGCGGAAAGAAAACAGATAAAGTTTTAGCGCTTTGCTTTCGATGATTTTTTTATTTGGCACATAATCAATAACCAAATGAGCGAAGTCTGGCTGTCCTGTGATTGGGCAAATTGAAGTGAATTCTGGGCAAGAAAATCTGATTGAGTAAGTTACATCAGTGTGAGGATTATCAACAGATTGCAGAATTTTATTGTCAATTTTATCTAGCTGATAATTGGTTTTTTGGCCAAGATTCAGATTAGAGTTTTTGGCAGTTTTTTTATTTTTCATAGATTTATTCAAAGGGAGATTTTCTAAAGTTAACTAAGAATTCTAAGCTGAGAGAAGCGCTGAGTTGTAATTCTTCATCCTCAATTTTCGAGAGATAATATAAACAGTTTTTAATAGTGGGACTGATTTTTTCAAATAGAAAATAATGTTGTGCGGCTTCTAGTTCTGAGATGTTAAAAACTTTAGAAATGATTTGGCAAAGCTCTTCTTTTGGAGATTGCTGTATGTGGTGTTTCATATTTTGGTGAGTTGGTTGTTAGTGGTGATAAAAGCAACTTTAAAACTATTCTCTTAGTTATTTTTTATTGATCAAAATTTCAAATAATTTGGGTTTAGTTTTAAAAAATGAATAAGAGATGTATTTAGAATCTGTCCTAACTATTTTTTAACCCCATATTTCACCCTATTTTTGCTTATTTTTTGATAAAATTACTAAAAATATATCCAGATATTTATCGTAATTTTATCAAAAAAACTCTAAAAATATGTCAAAATCTGTGACTAAAAAAGATTTAGGACAGGCTCTTAGAAAAATTAAAACATTTTATTAGATATAACCCCTTTCACCACACCTTCAATTCGGAAATCTTCGGCGGCCATGAATGGTTCATATTCGCTGTTTAGAGAGATTAAAATGGCGCCATCTTTTTTGCTGCCATGTTTGATTTTTTTGATTAAGGCTTGGCCTTTATTTACACAGACAATGATTTGGCCGTCATCGGCATTGTTGGTTTTTTCAACTATCACCAAATCGCCATTATTAATTTTAGGCAACATTGAATCTCCTTTAGCTTTTACCATAAAGGCTTTGCTTGCCGGAAAGCTGAGAAATTTGCTTGAAAGTGGAACGCGATCAATTGGATTGCCTTCTAAAACTGATCCTTCAGGGCCACAGGTGGCTAGGCCGTATAAATTTAAATAGGCAATTTCTTCATCAGGTTTTTTTAAAATTTGGTAATCGCGGGGGTTTTGCGGATTCTTTTTTAAATAGCCTTTTTTCTCAAGTTGCGCCATGTGATGCACAATAAGACTAGTTGAAGAAGCGCCAACCAAATCTTGCATTTCCCTTATAGTTAGAGGCTCGTCAATATTCTTAGAGAGAATTTCAATAAGCTTATCTTGAATTGGATGAAGGCGTGAAGAGGTCATTTAAATTTCTTGTTGTGTTATTAAAAAGTCTGTTCTAGAAATACTAGAACATAAATTATTGATCAATATTTAATAGCTCGAAATTAAAGTCAATAAAACATCTAATATTTAATAAATATAAAGTCAGGAAGGGTTATGGAAATGAATTTTTTGAGAAAAATCAGCAATGAAATTATGCCGAAAATTTATTTTATTTTTGGTGGAAAGTTCTTTTTAAAGAATAAAGGTCGCAATATTTTTGTTAAAAATAATGTAGCGCCGCAGCAGATTAAAGATTTGTTTCAAATACTTTTTGAGCAAGAAGTGAAAGATCTGAAAAATGAAATGATACTGATTAATGCAGTGAGAAAAAGTGAGCCTAAAAAATCGAAAGCTGTTTTGGAAGAATCTAAAGTTAATGCACAAATGGCGCTTTTTGATGCGGTGAGTTTTGGTGGCGGAAAGAAAGATAGTGAACTTAGGGGTTTGCTTTCTAACTTAATTTTAAGCAAAATTGAAGCTAGTGCTAATGGAGAAGAATTGCAAAATGCACTTTATAAACAGGCGATTTTAACTATTAAAAAGCTGACGATTAATCAGTTAAAAATAATCACTTTGTGCTATTTGCTGCGCCACACTTCTCACAGCATGGTGCAATCTTGGGATACCTTTAAAATTTACCTAAACACTCGCATTAAACCATTTTTAGATTTTAAAAATAGTGATGCCGAATTTCAGAGAGTGGAATTTTCAAGTTGTGGACTCCTTGAGGCTGAAGGTAAAAGCTATGCTGATAGTTGTAGAACAAATTACTCATTCTTGTTTTTAAACTGCGTCAATAAATGGGAAATTGATAGTTTGAACATTCCTTATGGCGTGAAGCAACAGCTTTGTCATTTGGATGAGAAGGAAGATAAATATATCTTCAAAGCCAGAAATAAAATTGAGCTGGAGAATTTTTTGAAAGACAAAAACCTTTCGCAAGCTTTGGTAGAAAGACTTTTGTCAATTTATGAAGCTCACATTAAAGATAGTGATGAGGTGGAAAGTAAAATTATGAAAGAAACTGATATTGGTAAAGATTTGGTGGAAGCTTGTAGAACTGCTTTGAATAGATTGTCTTTAACATCTGTGGGAATTGCGATTGCTACTAGTTATTTTGAACAAATTACTGGTGAGAAGGTTGAAATGGGAATGTGGAAATAATTAGCTAACGGTTTCTAGTTTAGATTTCCATCATCTGTAATATTAAGTGAATTATCATTTCGAATCTGAACGAGAAACCTCTTATACTATTTTAACTTAAAAACACCCACTCCGTAATTTAAAACTAGATTGACTTAACCCATTAACTCAATTTAGTTTTAAAAATGAAAACAATAAGACAAACACACGGACACACAATTGCAGAAGCGACAAGAGTCGTAAAACTATACCATTCAGCAAAGCTACAATGAGCCTGTCGCAAATCCACCCAAAAACCTCATCTAAATTTCTGTAATTTTTCGCATCATTTTCTTGTTATTAAAACTCTTTATAGGTACTGTTTTCTAGCTCTCTTGGCTGATTCGCCTTTTGTGAATTGGTCTTATTTTTAACAAGAATTCA